>NZ_CABFUZ020000179.1 GCF_902143385.2 Methylacidimicrobium cyclopophantes | reverse complement strand
CCGCTTCGCGGCCGCACCGGCTTGCGTGCAAGGAGACCGATCTTCCGCAGGTTTTGAACATCGTTCGGTTCAGAAACGGCTTATGCAAATATGTCAGGATCTGTCGTCTCTGACCTTTTTTCGGATGCAGATCCCTGCGGATCGTGGAGATCGAGACACCGATTTGCCGGAAGCACTTGGGTCTCCCAGAGGAAAGATCGATTGCTCCCATCTGGCTCGGGAATCCTCCAAGGTGGGTAAGCGGGGCAAGACGCGGATCCAGGCCGATTGGACTCGATTGCCTGCCGAGGTTTGGGAAACGGTGGGAGTGGGTTGGAAGGGAGAGCCGTTGGTTTACGCCGAAGAGTGGGATGTCCCAAAAGGGTTGGATCCCGGGGAACCGGCAGTGCTGCAGGAGGCGTGGGAGCTCTTCGGTCTCGAGGAGATCCTTGCTGGAGTCGGTTCGGAGCCGAAGGAAAGGCTTTTGCAACGCGGCCGGGAACCTCGAGTTCGCAATCCAATGCGGCTCTGCCTTTCGGCCTTCTGGATCAGCGCCCGGATCGGAAGCGAATGGATCGCAAAGGGCTTCACCGAAGAAGTTCCCTAGGTGCTCCACCGCCTTCAAGCGATCCATTGGGTCGAGCTCGCCGGAAAAGGAGGGCCCTGGATCGGGCTCTTTTCTCGCATCCCCGCCGACCGCAACCTGCTCCTCCAAAAACTCGATCTCCTTCCCCTCTTCGCTTGTCCACCCAAGTGGGCCATGGAGGCAGAACACAAAAAGATTCTCTTTCTGCTGCCGCATCTCCCAACATCGCCCTGCGAAAGACCGGATAGGGGAGGGCAAGAAATCTTCCCTCCCCACCCACTCTATTCAGCCCAGAGCTCTAAAACCCGTAGCCAACGACGAAGAGTCCGACAGGATCATACAAGTTGTAGCTTGGTCCGCTCACATTCAGCACTGTCGTTCCGTTGTGGAAACCATTCACATCGCCATTAAAGGCGAAAACGAATTCCGCACCGATGAACCAGTGGGGATCTATGAAATAACGGAATCCTCCGACCGGAGCGAACCAATAGCCCCAAACGTTCCCGAAATTCACATTGTTGCTTTCCGCATTCACAAGAATGCCACCCCCTGCAAATCCGACAAAGGGCTCAAATTTTTTTGCTATCCTGTAGCCAACCGTTCCGCCGAGTCCGAGATAGCCGACGGTGACTCCGCTACTCGACATCAACTTCGGCTCGGTGCCGATTCCCGTCTGCTGCCCGTTTCCAAGGAAGAGACCGATCGCATCGACGGAGAAACTCAGGCTTCCCCATTTGCTTGGATCGTGAAAATACAAGCCTCCGACGAGCGCTCCGATGTAGGCATAATTGTAGTTTACGGAAAGCGGAGTCGTTCCCCCGGGGGTGACCAAGCTTGCCTGATCCGACTGAGGAAAGCCGACTCCGAAGGCTCCCGCAATATATGGAGTCCAGGATTTCTCGGCCTTTTTAGGAACTCCTTTCATCTGCTCCTTGGCAGACTCGTAGGACTCGGCATGGCTTAGCGGAACGATCACTCCATCTTCCTCGCTCTCCTGCCCGGTGGCCGCTTTCGCCCGTGGCGAAAGCGCAGCCAGCGTCACTAAACAACTCGCGCCAGCAAGCAGCGCCATCACTTTCCACGCTTTCCTTGTACGTTGCTTCATCCAATGCCTCCTTTTTGCTCGTTGAGAACAGGGCCTCCATGCCGTAGCGGAGCATCTCGCCGCACCGACTTTCCCTGTGCAGTCCGCTACGATTACGGTTATTGCATCGATAACGGAAATAGAAAGATGATATGGCTGTCATCGCCGAAAGCGATCATGAGACTCTTCACGGAATCGAGTGCATTGGGAGAGCAGACGTTTTTGCGACCGAATTTCCAAGTCAGCCGTTGAAGTCTCGTTGGAAAGGGGATCTGTTCGGAAAATGGATCGTGGCTCTCCTCTGGGGAAAGCGGTTGCGGCGAAAGTTGCGTGCGACCCGACATCGCCGCAGAAGCATGGTAGGAAGCGAGGGCGTGCGTTCCTTCCGGCGATTCCGGGATTCGGAAAAGCGGGTGCGGGGCTTTGGGGAGCCTTTCCCCGAGCGGTGCCTCAGAGGAAGACGGTGGAGGCAGCGCCATCCCAGCGGTTTTTTCGAAGATGACGGATCTTCTGCGCATTTTTTGCATGCTTTTGCTGGTCCACTGCCGGCTCGTGCACCTTCGTCTCGGACCGACAAGCGTTTCCGCACGCTTGCGAGCCTTGGATGTTGGCAAAGAGACTTAAAAAAACGAGTTGGGAGGAGACTGGCGAAGGATGTATGTCCAACCTGTTCCGGTGCAGAACAGCAAAGAAAAGAGAATCCAATCGTTCGTCTAAAAAATAGCCTACAAACCGCTTCCAGCCGTCGTCCGATGGGAAGCACCTCAATCATCCGATGGAGCTGCGTCATCTCCGCTACTTTGTGGCCGTTGCCCAATACCTGAACTACAGCGAGGCTTCACGCCGCTTGCACGTCGCCCAGTCGGCGATCAGCCAAACCATCCTCGACCTCGAGGAGGAGCTCGGCGTGACGCTCTTTGTCCGAACCAAGCGTCACGTCCGGCTTACCGCCGCAGGCGGGACCTTTCTATCGGAAGCCGAAAAAGTTCTGGCAAGGGCTGACGAAGCCCAGCGCCTCACCCGACTCGCAGCCCACGGAGAAATCGGCGTGCTGCGCATCGGCTTCATTGCGCCGGCCATGGTCGATTGGCTTCCGCCTTTGGTGGCAGCGTACCGCCGCC
>NZ_CABFUZ020000178.1 GCF_902143385.2 Methylacidimicrobium cyclopophantes | reverse complement strand
CGGGCGAAGTCATCCCCGCCGTAGTCGGGGTCGATCCTTCAGCCAGGACGGGAAGAGAGCAAGAGATCGAGGCTCCGAGGGAGTGTCCCGCATGCGGCTCTCTCCTCCGCCGGGAAGGAATCTTTCTCCGTTGTCCAAATCCGAAATGCCCCGGGCAACTCAAGGCGATGGTCCGCCACTTCGCCCGTCGCGGAGCCATGGATATCGAGGGCCTAGGGGAAGTCATCATCAACCAATTGGTAGACAAAGGATTGGTCAAGGACGTAGCCGACCTCTACCAACTTTCCCTTGCCGATCTGCTTCCGCTCGAACGCATGGGGGAGAAATCGGCTGCCAATCTCCTTTCCGCAATCGAGGAAAGCAAGGGGCGTGGCTTGGCACGGCTCTTGTTCGCCTTGGGGATCCTCCATGTCGGGGAGACCGCCGCCGAGGCGTTGGCCTCTCACTTTGGAACGATCGACCGTCTTTGGAACGCCTCGGCGGAGGAGCTCGAAAAAGTCCCGAATGTCGGTCCGGTCATCGGCAGCAGCGTCGCCACCTATTTCCGGGAGCCGCGGAACCGGGAGCGGATTCTCCGACTCCGGCAAGCAGGCGTAAGCATGGAGGCAAAGCGCCCTTCGGAAACGGGAGGGATCTTGCACGGGAAGACGTTCGTGATCACAGGGACGCTCTCGGAGCCGAGGGAGCGGGTTGCAGAAAGGATTCGGGAGGCGGGAGGGAAAGTCTCGGAGAGCGTCTCGCGCAAGACGAACTTTCTCGTCGTGGGAAAAGATCCCGGCTCCAAGCAAAAGCAGGCCAGAAGATACGGGGTGGCAGAGATCTCGGAAAGCGAGCTCGAAAGGCTGCTGGTTGGAGGAAGCATGCATGACGACGATGCGCCCTAAGGCAACCGACTTCCGTTTCTCCCTCCGCCCCAGAGGAATCGTACGGACCTGGGTTTGCTTGCTGCTCGGCCTTTTGCTTTGGGGAGGAAAGCTTCTCGCCCTGTCGGAGGAACCGGAGTTGATTCGGCGGCAGGACGAAGAGGAGGCTCAGCGCAAAGTGCTCCGAGCCTCGGATACGCTCGATCAGATCGAGGGGACGGTCGAGGGACACACCCGCGAGCTCCAACGCCTGCAACAGGAACTTTCCCAGGTGAAGGAAGAGCTTCGGCACCTCCACGAACGGCTCGCGCAAGCCTCGGCCTCCGCTCCGGAGCCCGGGAAGACAAAAGCCGAAGGCAACCCCGCCCGCGCCCACGCCTCCCCACCGGAGCCGGGAAGCGCGGGCGGCGGAGACCCGCATGCGAAGGTCGTCACTGGATATTATTACAAGACGCAAGCCGGCGACACCCTCTCCGCGATCGCCGAAGCCTATCGGCAGAGCGGGGTCTCCGTGACCGCCGAGCAGATCCGCGCGGCGAACGGTCTCTCTCGAAGAGAGACTCTCCGTCCAGGGCAAAAGCTCTTCATTCCCAAGGGAGCTGTAAAAAAGAAGAGGCGGGCTGGGACCGCCCCAAACTCTCCGCCCGCCCCTTGAGCCGTCGAGCTGCAACCGGAAAAGGATTTTCCTGGTTGCTCGCCTCACGTTTCCCATAGAAATTGAGTCGATGCCTTCGTTTGATATCGTTTCGGAAGTTGATGAGCAAGAGGTGGCAAATGCGCTGAACCAGGCGCGGAAGGAGGTCACCAACCGCTTCGACCTCAAAGGGGCGGGAGCCGAGATCGACTATGAGCGCCCTATCCTCCACTTGCGGGCCAACGATGGGTTCAAGCTCTCGGTCATCCGAGAGATCCTCCTGGCGAAGCTCGCCCGCCGCAACGTCAGCTTGAAGAACGTCGAGATCAAGGCTCCCTTGATCTCATCGACGGGGAGAGCTTCCCAAGAACTCGTCGTAAAACAGGGGCTCGATTCCGACGCCGCCCGGCGTGTCACCCAAGCCGTGCGCGAAGTAGGCTTGAAGGTGCAAGCGCAGATTCAAGGGGAGCAGGTTCGCGTCACGGGGAAGAACCGGGATGATCTCCAACAGGTGATCGCGGCGCTCCGGGGAAAGGAGTTCCCCTTTTCTCTCTCCTTTCGCAACCTTCGGGATTAGCGGCGGCTCCCGGGCTCGGATCCGGCGGCAGCCGTTCCCTCCGATCGCCAGCCGACAGCCATCTTTGGCCCAGGATGCGCAACCCTTCCAAGGTCAAATTCGGCCGCACCCCGGATACTTCGGGCAGACCGCGCGCGACCAGCGCCGCATGGCCGCCGGTCGCGACGACGGTCCATCGATCGCCACCGAGCTCCCGGCGGATCCCCTCGAGCAAACCTCGGATCATCCCCCGATATCCGTAGATCGCCCCGACCCGGATCGCTTCGGCCGTGCTCCGGCCGAAGGCCCGCTTCGGCTCGCTCAGACGCACCTCCGGCAAGAGTGCGGTCCGCTCGTGAAGATAGCGCGTCATCAGGTCGAGGCCGGGAGCAATGATTCCGCCGCAAAACGCCCCCGAGCCGTCGACGATGTCGAAGTTGGTTGCCGTGCCGAAATCGACCACGACGACCGGAGGGCTCCAGAAGTGGAGTGCGGCGGCGGCGTTGGCGAGTCGATCGGCCCCGATCTCGGCAGGTTTGGGATAGTCGATGGGGAAACCGAGCGGAGCTCTTCCGTGAACCAGGAACAGTCGACGGGAGAAGACCGTGCGGAAGATCTCGGTCCGCGAAGGAACCACGCTCGCCAGGACCAACGGCATCTCCGAATCTCGTGCGGCCAAGGAGAGAGCGAAGGAGCGGTCGACTTCGGCCGTCGCTCTCCGTTCCGGTTTGCAGAGGCGACCCGACCGGACGGCGGCAATCTTGGTGAACGAATTGCTGACGTCGACAACAAGAAAGCTAGGAGCCATTTCTCACGACTTTTCCTCTGTCCCCGGCGATCGCTCGAGAGTAATCAGCGTAAGCCGCTTCACCCGCGCGACCTCTCGTCCCTGGACGAAGACTTTCCCGGAGAAGGTGGCCACCTTCCCCAAGGTCCCCGTGACGAGCATCTCCAGCTCGAGACGATCCCCGGGGCCGGTCTTCCGAAAAAAGCGGGCGCCGTCAGAAGCCGCAAACAGAATCTCCCCAGGGGTTTCCTTGGTTCCTGCGGCTCGAAGCCAGAGACACCCCGCTTGACCGAGGGCCTCGAAGACGATCGCAGCCGGGGTAGTCGGATTTCCCGGAAAGTGACCGCGAAAAAAGTCTTCCGCTCCTCGGAGCAGATAGCTCGCTCGCACCCTGCGTGCCTCGACGACCGCCTCGTCCAAAAAAAGAAATGGAGGCTTTTGCGGTAAAAGCTTTTCGATCTGGTCGCGGGAGAAAACCCTCTCCGTGGCTTCCCTCACCGGAGCCGCGCGCGCAGGACCAGGTTCTCCCATCCTCGAGTCGTTTCCCGCTCTTCAGCCGCGACTCGCTAACGTTTTACCACGACAAACCGCGTCATCCCTCGAGACCAGACTTGTAGGAGGACGTCCCCCTGCCCCGATTTGACCGCCTCCAGTGCTTCGCGAACCGTATGAACAGAGCGGTGGTTCACTTGAAGGATCACGTCGCCCGGTTGGAGTTGGTTCCGGCCGGGACGAGCGGCCGGTGATTCCTGGTCGACATTGGTAACCAAGACGCCTTGAACTTCGGCGGGAATCTCCAACTGCTGCCGCGCAGCGCTGTTGAGATCCGATATCTCCACTCCCGGAAGGAATGTGCCCTGCTCCGATCCTCCCTGCGGCGCTCCGCCGGCGACCGGCTCGTTCGGTCGCTCCTTGAGAACGGTTTGCACCGTCATCTCCTTCCCGTCCCGCCAGATCTTTAAGGAAACCTTCGATCCGGGGGGCGTCTGCGAGACGGCCAAACGAAAGACTCGAGGATCGACCACCTTTTGCCCGTTGAATCCAATGATCACATCCCCATCTTTGATGCCGGCCTGAGCGGCGGGTCCTCCCGGAGTCACCTGCTCGACCAAGGCTCCGATCGGCTCGGGCAATTTGAAGGCTCGCGCCAACTCCGGAGTCACTTCCGAAATCGTGACGCCCAAAAAGCCGCGAATCACCCTCCCATGGGTCACGAGCTCCTGCATCACGTAGCGCGCCATGTTCGACGGAACCGCGAAGCCGATGCCGAGATTTCCGACACGGCCGGGGCTCACGATGGCCGTGTTGATCCCGACGAGCCGTCCTTCGACGTCGACCAGAGCTCCGCCCGAATTTCCCGGGTTGATCGCTGCATCGGTCTGAATGAAGTCTTCGTACTCCTCGATGCCCACATCTTTGCGCCCCTTCCCGCTCACGATCCCCATTGTCACGGTGTGACTGAGCGCAAAGGGATTGCCGACGGCCAGGACGATGTCCCCCACCTCGACCTTGTCGCTATCCGTAAAAACGGCCGTGGGCAGCCCGTTCGCCTCGATCTTGACTAAGGCGATGTCGCTGAATGGATCCTTTCCGACCACCTTGGCGGCATATTCCTGCTTCGCCTCGCCCACCAGAACCTTGATTTCCTCGGCAACCTCCACGACATGGTTGTTCGTCAAAATGTAGCCGTCCGGTGAAACGATCACCCCGGAGCCGAGCCCGCTCTGCCGGCGGGAACGAGGCGGCTGCGACGGCGTTTGCCGCCTCCCTCCCTGATCGTCCCCTTCGGGAGGACCGAAGAAGCGACGAAAGGGAGGCTCGTTGAAGAAGGGAGGAAATGGGAAAGGCCAACCCTCGGGTGCCTTGATCCGTTGGGTGGTCGTGATTTGCACTACGCTCGGAACCACTTTCTTGACGACAGGCGCGAAGCTGGTCAGAAGACCCACGCCCTGTCGGGGCAGCGCGGCATCGTCGACTTGGATGGAGAAAGACGCCTCTTTGGTCGGCTTCGAGGGGCTCGCCAAGGAGAGCCACTGAGCCTCCGCCGTCGAACGGCTGGGAAACAAAAGCAAACAATCTGCGAGTACGGCTAGGCAAACGCCTACATGCCAAAATGAGTTCATGCGCGAATGGGTGGGTTTATTTTGGGCAAACTTTCGATTTGCCCGTTGAGGTTGAACGAAAACCCGCTCTCCTTTCAAGCGATAAAGCAGACGACATTCCTCAAGAAGGAATGGAGGGGTTTCGCAAGCAGTTGAGCCTTGACAGAGAGGCTCTGGTCAAGCCCACTAACAGGTATCGTGAGCAAACAATGGAATAAGCTCGAAAAGCGAAGGCGCCGCAAGGCTTATCTTAAGAGAAAACGCGAGAAGGCGGCGGCGACGCCGATTGCGCAAGGAAAGAAATGAGGAGATGAAGGCCAAGGCTTCCGTCGCTCAGGAACGTGCCGCCGTTCCGGCGCTGGTCGTCGACGGCCACAGCGTGATTTTCGCTTGGAAGGAGCTGCGGGATCTCCACACCCGCTCTCCCAATCAGGCTCGCCGCCTTCTTGCCGGCTGGCTGCAGCAGCTCCACGACTCGGGAGCTTGGTCGGTGATCCTCGTTTTCGACGGGCGCTTCGGTTCCCGGCGCGAGCGGATCGAGCCCGCATCGGGGGAGATGGTGGTCGCCTACTCGACTCCCGATTGCACGGCGGATTCTCTGATCGAGGCTTTCGTCTCACAACAGAGGGATCGAGAGCGGGTGACTGTGATTACGGCGGACCAGGCGGAAAGGCGGAGCGTCGAAGCGCTCGGCGCTTGGTGCTCTTCGCCCGAATGGCTCTCCTCCGAGTTGGAGGAGCAGCGGGAAAACGTGGAAGAAGCGTTGGTGCGCATTCATCGGAAAGCTCGCTGGTGATCCCCGCCCGAGAAGGTCGCAACGCCCGGTAAGGCAAAGCTGCAACATTCGACTTCACTGTACTGCGGAGATTCCTCCCTCATGCGCATCCTCTCCGGCATCCAACCATCGGGATTTCTTCACCTCGGAAATTTCTTCGGCATGATGCAGCGAGGAATCCGATGGCAAGAAAAGGGAGAAACCTTCTTTTTCATCGCCGATTTTCATGCCCTTACCAGCGTAGGGGACCCCGACGCCTTGCGTCGAAACATCCGGGAAGCGGCCCTCGCGTTCCTGGCGTGCGGGCTCGATCCGAAACGCGCCGTCTTTTTCCGCCAGAGCGCGGTGCCGGAAGTCCTGGAGCTTACATGGCTCCTTTCCACGGTGACCCCCGTCGGTCTCCTGGAACGATGCCATAGTTACAAGGATAAGCTGGCCAAGGGGATCGCGCCGACACACGCTCTTTTCGCCTATCCGGTCCTGATGGCGGCCGACATCCTCCTCTACCAAGCGGATCTCGTCCCGGTGGGCGTCGACCAGAAACAGCATCTGGAAGTGACCCGCGATCTCGCCGTGAAGTTCAATCAAACCTTCGGGCCGGTGTTCGTCGTGCCGAAGGAGGATATCGCGGAAAACGTCGCAATCATCCCGGGGATCGACGGCCAAAAGATGTCGAAGTCTTACGGAAACACGCTCGAGCTCTTCGGCGACCGAGAAGAGTTCCGTAGGCGGGTGATGTCCATTCGAACCGACTCGACCCCTGTCGACCAACCGAAGCCCGTCGCCGGCTCCGTGCTCGTTTCGCTCTATCGCCTGGTCAGCGAGCCGCAAGAACTCGAGGAGTTCATCGCCGCCATGCGGCGCGGCGGCGTCGGCTACGCCGCCCTCAAGAAGGAGCTTCTCTCCAAGCTGGAACGTTTCCTAGCGCCTTTCCGCGAACGATACGAGGAGCTGAAAGCCAAACCGGGCCTCGTGGAGGAGATTTTGGAAGAAGGCGCTTGCACGGCACGGGCGGCGGCGGCTCCGACACTCGAATCGGCACGACGAGCCGTTGGACTTCTCTAGGAAGATGGTTGCCGAGCGGCGGAAGGGAGCCGCACTCAGATGGACGCAGCGACAAATCCCATCGCGACGGAAGGAGGCTGTCGGATCTCCCTCCCATTTTTCGAAGGCCTGGCGGCGCTTCTCGACCCGGAAGCTCTTACCCCCGTTTGTTTCCCAACGGGGAGAGCTCCTTCAGCCAGGGAAACGGCCGATCCGGAGGCTTCCTCCGACCTCCGCGCCCAATGTCGGGAAAGAAGAGCGACGGCTCGGCGAATCGCGCTTTCGGTCGAATCGACAAGAGGGGGTAGAGCTCGAAGAGTTTCTCGGCCAACGGCTCGCTCGAATCCTCCTCGCGGCCATGCGCAAGCTCGGCCGCTCTCGGGGGATTCGAGGCGAGCAGACTCGGCCCTTCGGAAGGATTGGTCTCGCAATGGAACGTTCGGCGGCATGAGAAGCGCTTTTCTATCCCAAGATCTTCGTCTCGCCTTTCGCCTCGAAGCGAACCGAGGAGTCGCCCAGGGCGCAAGCGGGACTCTCCCGAGGGAAAGAGAGTCGATCTCCTCCGGCAGCCCTCCCGACTTCCTGGGTGGTCCCATCCTTTGGAAAACCACCTCGATGGTCTTCGAATCGGTCGGATCGCGCCGTTGCGAAGAGCTCCCGAACTCTGCGCAGCTCCGGAACTGGATTCGCCCCCAAAGGGAGACGTTTCATGGATAAGAGTTCCCATCCGAAGAACGAGATCGAAAGGCTCCGCCGAAGGCTCGATGAGGTGGATCATCGGATTCTGGCGCTGCTCAATCGGAGGATGGAGATCGCGAAACAAATCGGCGAACGCAAGCGTCGGGAAGCCCAGCTCATTTTCGATCCGATCCGGGAAGAAGCCGTCATCGCCGATCTGATCCAACGGAATCCCGGCTCTCTCTCCGAACAGGGGATTCGCGCGATCTTTCAGGAAATCTTTTCTAGTTCGCGCGCGCAGCAAGGCCTGCTCCGAATCGGCTGCTGCTGCGGGGCCGCCGGTCTGCTGGTCGCTCAACAGCGCTTCGGCACCTCCGACGGATATCGCAGGATTCGATCCGCGAAAGAGGGCGGGCGACTCCTGCAGAGCGGAACGATCGACGTTCTCATTCTTCCCAAGAAGAAGCTCCTCGATCTCTCCTCCTTCGAACGAAGGACGGACAACGCTCGTCTCTTGAGCGTCTGCGGCGAAATCGATCCCCCCCGCACGCTTGCAGACCACCCGATGGTTCGCTCGGGCTTCTACATGGTCCAGCGGGAAGCCGAACCCCCGCAGCCACAAGAAGATTCAAAAGGCCGAAAAGCGGTCTTTCTCGTCGGAGGCTGTTCGCAGGGGGCGATCGACCAGTGGCGCGATCGCTTCGGCACGCCTTGGAAAGAGACCGATGCCCGGCTGGAGACAGAAGGAGCGCCGGGCAAGGGCCTTTTCGTTCGTCTATGGGAAGCATTCGATCCCCCTCCCCTGGAAATCCTCTGGAAGGGCTGCCGAGAAATCTGTGGCGATTCCGCTTGGATCGTGCGTCTAGGAGCTTACCCTCTCTCTGTGGTAGAGTAGGCGAACTGTTTTTATGACCAATCGATCCGGCAAGGGGGATCGGCCTTCCGGTCCGGAGGCTGCCAAGACCCGGAACAACCGGCGGGCCCCGGCCCGAGCGGCATCGAGAAACAACCTCCCTCCCTGGATGACGGCGGGGAGGGGAACGCATCGTCCGCCCCGTTCTTTATCCAGATCGGCCCCAGAAGAGTCTGCAGCCAAGAGCGAGGGCTCGTCCAGTCCGCCAGACGCGGGTTCGGCGAAATTCGACCCGTTCCTTCCCTCGAGCAACTGGGAACGGGAAACGTCCCCCACCCGACAGTCGACCGCCGTTTCCGATGCAGAATTTCGCGAGGAGGTGCTCGCGGAGGAAAAGGCGTCAAAACCTAAGATCGGTCGTGGGGTCTGGTTGGCGATTTTCGCCCGCGTATTCTTTTATAGCGCGGTCGGCGCCACCGGATTCGGAACCTACTACTCGCTGCGGGAAACCCAGGTGGAGGGGCAGATTTTGCCCGGCAAGCTCCCCATGCCGACCAAAGCCTACGTGGTCTACGATTTTTCGGGGGATGTTCGCGCCCTATGGCGTGATTGCGGAAGCTCCGTCGAGCCCTACCGGCAGACGGTCCGAAACTGCGAAAACAACCTCCAACGTGTACGGTCCGACCTCGTCGCCCAACAGGAACGCGTCCGACTTTTGAAAGAGCAACTCCATGCCGCGGAAGAAGAGCTGAAGAGCACGGGGAAAGAAGCGGAAGAGAAGGGGAAGGAACTCTGGGCCACCGAGGGAGCCGCTTTGGAAAAGGAATATGACGCGATGGTCGCGCACATCGAGTCCAATTTCCTTGAGCGAAGCAAGCAGATTGGACTTCCGCTCAGCGAGAAAGATGTCGCCATCCGCGCACCGGAAGCCTGGGCTAACGCCTTCGAGGTCGCACTCTACTCGGCCCCTCCATCCGTCAACGTGACCGAGGAGCGAAAGTGGGCGGAGGAAGGACTCAAGATCTGGCATCAATTTCAAAGCGATTACGAGAAGAAGCAGCAGGCGCTCAAAAAGAAGACCGAAGAGCTCCAGGCGCAAGTGGCACCGAAAGTGACGGAAATGCGGAATCAGATCTCACTCCTTGAGGGAAGAATTACTGACTCCGAAGAGGAGCTCCTCCCTCTGCAACAAGAGCTTGCGATGAATCAAAACGAGCTTTCGGCCGCGACGGCGCAAGCGGAGGCGGCACGAGCCACTTTCCAGAAACAGCTTCTCCAGCTTCCGCGCCATTCCATCCTCACGACGATTCCCGTCGCTTCGGACGGCCATTTCGAATGGCGTCGGCTCGAACAGAATGGTCGCTTCCAAAGCGGCCACTATTTCCTCTGGTTGGTGACGGAAGAGGGAGGTCAGGAATATTGGAGCCTTTTCCCGTTCTCGATCGCTCCTTACGCGAAGACGGAAATCATCGTCCGGGCGGACAGCTTTCTTCCGGTCCATTTGCTGTGGCAAGGCCTGTAGGCCTTCGGGAAGCGCCGTCGAGGCCGCTCATCGTAACGGCGAAACGGGAGAGCTACAGGAAGGAGCTCTTGTTTTATGAGTTCCCCGCGCATCCTGATCTGCGGGGCCGGCTTCGGAGGACTGACCGCCGCCCGGACCTTGGGAGAACGGTTTTCCCGGAGCCGCCTCTCGGGTGAGATCCTCCTGATCGACAAGGAGAACTACCACCTCTTCCAGCCTCTGCTCTATCAAGTGGCGACCGCGGGACTTTCGGGTCCGGATATTGCCATTCCGATCCGCTCGATCCTCCGACGCTATCCGCAGATCAGAGTCCGCATGGGGAACATCCAAGGGTTTGACCTCTCCGCGCAGCTTGTCCTGCTCGAAGGGAGTGCCGTGGCATACGACTCGCTGATCCTCTCGCTCGGAGCCACGACCAGCTACTTCGGTCGAGTGAGTTGGGCGGAGCACGCCGTGGGTCTCAAGTCCCTAGCCGACGCCCACCGGATTCGCAGCCGACTCCTGCTGGCGTTCGAGGAAGCCGAATGCACGGAAGACGCGGATCGACGGGAAGAGCTCCTGACGGTGGTCATCGTCGGAGGCGGACCGACCGGAGTCGAGTTGGCGGGAGCGATCGCCGAGTTGGCCCGCCACGTATTACGTCGCGACTTTCGCCGCATCGACCCGACAAAAGCACGAATCCTGCTGCTCGAAGCCGGTCCGCGTCTCCTGAACCAGTTTCCGGAAAAGCTGGGACGCGTCGCGGAACGGAAATTGCGAGAGCTCGGCGTCGACGTCCGGCTCTTGAGCCCGGTTCGAGATCTCGGCGAAGGATCGGTGGTTCTCCCTACCGAGACGATCCGCGCCGCCAATATTGTCTGGACGGCCGGAATCGCTCCACATCCTCTTACCGCTGCCCTCCCCGCGCCACACGACCGGTCTGGGAGGTTACTCGTCCATCCCGATCTGAGCTTGCCCGGCTATCCCAACGTCTTCGCGATCGGCGACATGGTTTCGGTTCCAGGCGTTCCCGCCATCGCCCCCGCAGCGATGCAGATGGGCCGCCATGTCGCGGATCTCGTGGCGAACGCGCTTTCCTTCGGGTCCGCTCCCCCCGAAAAGCGACCTCACTTCCGCTATCGTGACAAGGGGATGATGGCCACGATCGGGCGCGCCTCCGCAGTCGCTTGGATCGGGAAGGCGACCTTCAACGGTCCTGCCGCCTGGATCGCTTGGTTGACGATCCACTTGGTCTTTCTGATCGGATTTCGAAACAAGGCCGTCGTGCTCTTCGAGTGGATTTGGTCGTACCTGACTTACGGCCTCGGAGCCCGCATCATCCTCCCCTCGGAAGAAACGGCGAGCCCGACGCGGCGCAGTCCGTCGGATAGCTCTTCGACCGAAGGTTGACCGGGAGCTCCCGGCTCATCCAGATAGCCATAGACGAGCTCGCTTCCCAGGGCCGATAAAACGATACGGGAGAGCCCGGCCCATGGGCCGACTCCCATGAGGGCCCAAGCCTGGGATCGACGTTCAAGCAAGACCCGCACCAGCGATCGAAGATCCTCAGGCTCCCGAAGACGGAGGGCGATTTTCGCCCAGTCGGGCGCTTCGCGCTCCATGGAGGAGCACTGGTCGAGAATGCGATCTCCCCCCGGGCTCCCCTCCAGCCAATGAACGGAGAGAATCCGCCATTTTTTCCCTGAACGGGCGCGTTCCCACCATTCTCGCAATTCGGAAAGAGAACGGTATTCCATATCCAAGCCGTCGATCAGAGGGAACAGCTCGTCGAGAAGCTTCCCTCTTTCCCCTTCCGCCCATCGCCGACGCCCCCCTTCTTCTGGAAGGCGCAACGTCAGAAGCGCCGGCCGAATCCTCTCGGCCAAGCCGGCCTGTACGACGGAAAGGGGTACCCCCCCTTCGAGCAAGGAGTCGAGGCGGATTTCCACGAGTCGAGCGGACGTTGTCCCGGCCTTCAGGAAGGCCAAACCCCGAGCCGTCGTTACGGTTCCGACGACCCACGGACCCTGCAGCCAACCTTCCAGACTGCCCTCCTGCGGTTGAAGCGTCGTTTCCATGGATTGCGTCGTCGCCCGACCGGTCGGGAGCAACCAGCCCTCGACCAACACCTTTCGGCGGCCCGAGCGCGGTAGATTTGCGGAGGCCTCCTTTTTTCTAGCAATCCCTCCCTTTTTTTTTCAAGCTATCGCTGCGCTTGTGAACAATCCTCCACTACTCGACTCCGCCGCTTCCGCGAAGGAAGCTCCCTCCGTTCCGGAACGCAACAACCAGGTCCGCGCCTTGCCGATCCGTCCGTCGGATTGGGCATCTTTCGCCCTTTCGAACGACATCGGTATCGATCTAGGAACGGCGAACACGCTGGTCTATATCCGCGGAAAGGGCATCGTCTTACGAGAACCTTCCGTTGTCGCCGTACACCAATCGACCAAACAGGTGGTGGCCGTCGGCGGGGAGGCCAAGCGGATGTTGGGCCGCACGCCGGGGAACATCCAGGCGATCCGCCCGCTGAAAGACGGGGTCATCGCGGACTTCCAACTCACCGAAGAGATGCTCAAGGCTTTCATCCGCAAAACGCAAACAAAGATCTCCTTCCGGAGGCCAAGAATCGTGATCGCGGTGCCAAGCGGGATCACCGAAGTCGAGAGACGAGCCGTCGAGGAGTCCGCCCGCCATGCCGGAGCTCGTGAGGTTTATTTGGTGGAAGAGCCGATGGCGGCTGCCATCGGGGTCGGCCTTCCCATCCACGAGGCTTCCGGCAACATGATCGTTGACATCGGGGGCGGGACTACCGAAGTGGCCATCATTTCCCTTTCCGGCATCGTCTACTCCCGAAGCGTCCGCGTAGCGGGCGATGAGCTCGACGAGAGCATCTCCAATTATCTCCGGCGGGCGTACAACTTGATGATCGGAGAGCGCACGGCCGAAGAGATCAAGATGCGGATCGGCTCCGCCCACCCATTAGAGACGGAGACCGTGATGGAAGTGCGCGGGCGGGATCTGGTTGCCGGTCTTCCGAAAACCTTGACGGTCACCTCGCAGGAGGTGCGGGAAGCGATGATGGAACCCTTGTCCGTCATCGTGGAATCGGTCCGAATTACTCTGGAACGGTGTCCCCCGGAACTCTCCGCCGATCTTCTGGAGAGAGGGGTGGTCTTGGCCGGAGGGGGTGCCCTCCTGCGGGGTCTCGACCGGCTCCTTACGGAAGAGACTTCCTTGCCGGTGCATGTGGCGGAAGACCCGTTGAGCGCCGTCGCCGAGGGAACAGGGAGGGTCCTCGAAGAGTACTCCGTCCTCAAGAAGGTAGCCCGAGCCCAAGGCCGCCGTTAGAGAGAAAGTGACTATCCGAATCCTGCCTTTTTGCGGTTTCGGAATTATCGTTCCATCATGCCGGTTGACGAAGATTCGCCGCTTTCTACCCGTGGAGAGCAGTCGGTCGAGCCTCGCCGTGGAATAGGCCGAGTACCCCTCTATCTCGGGGCTGCTTCCCTATTCCTTCTGTTGATCGGGCTCGCCCTGCCTCGCGGATGGGAGCGAGAGATGCACAAGGTCGGGCTGGAAATGGCCTCGCCCTTCCTTTCCGTCTGGGATCGAACCAGAAAGTTCTGGGAGGATTTCGAGCTGGGAACGAAGACCCTGACGGAGATCCAGACCGAGCTGAAGCAGCTGCGCGTCCGCAATGCCGAGCTGGCGATGCAGAACAGCTATCTGAGCCACCTGCAAGAAGAAAACGACCGGCTGCGGGAAATGCTCTCCTTCCGGCAGAACTCTTCGTTTCGCTTACTCTCCTGCCGAGTGATCAGCCGGGATCCCTCGAACTGGTGGAGCAACATCTATGTCGACATCGGCTGGGGCGATGAGAGTCGGCTTTCTTCCGATCTTCCAGTCGTCACGCCTCGCGGGGTCGTCGGAAAGACCGGAATCGTTGCACGCAATCTTACACAAATCATTTTGATCACCAATGAGAATTGCAAGATTTCCGCCATAAGCGAAGTCTCCAAGGATCAAGGGCTGGTGGTCGGCGCGGGGACTTCGGCGGATAATAAGCCCTATGCCCGGATGATCTATCTACCGAGGAACGCCCAGGTGGCCGCCGGGGAACGGGTGTTGACGAGCGGTCTCGGGGGAGTTTTCCCCGCCGGACTCTATGTGGGGAGCATTACGCAGGTTCTACCCTTGGAAGCCTCGCGCGCGTTCGGGCTCTATCGGGAGGCCACGGTGGAACCCGGAGTCGATCTCACACAGCTTTCGGAAATGTTCGTCGTTCTGCCAGGCAAGTAGGAGGGCGGCTCTCCGTCCAACCCTCTTTCCATTGCTATCCCTAGCTTTAGGCGCTATAGAAAATATGGAAAACGGAACGATGCGGGTGGCTTGCCCTCGATTGGGTTCTCGACGATTCGCCCGAGAGGCCGGGACTACGACAGCAGCTGCCAGAAGGGGATTCGGATTGAATTGCGGCCTCGGCTCTTCGGATCGCGGGGATGAGTGGACGGCTGGATGAGAATGGCGGCCGACGGAATCAAGCTACGCTCGGTAGGCGCAGGAATCCTCGAGAAGCTACTCCGCGCGATCCCCGCCTTTTTCTGTCTCCTCTTTTGCGTCGTCGCTGTTCCGTTGCAGATGATTCTCCCGAGCCTGCCCCTGACTTTCGCCAAGCCGGATCTGCCGGCCATGCTGATTGCCTACGCGGCCATGCGGCTGCCCCTGATTCCTTCCTTTGGCCTTGCCGCCGCAGCAGGACTCTGGCGCGATCTGCTCACTGCGGGCCATCTCGGTCCATGCTTGCTTGCGTTCACACTCGGTTGCATTCTCGTTTCCGTGCTGCGCCAAAGCTTATCGCTGCGAAGCATCTGGTTTTTCCCGGGGACCGCCGCTCTCGCCACATTCGTGATTCTGGGCACGGCATATATCGTCCACCTACTGGAGCACCGCCAATGGCTTTGGTCCGCGACGGCCTGGGGTGGGTTCGCGATCGCCTCCTTGCTCACCGCGATCGTCGCCCTTCCGGTCGGATGGCTTTTTGAGTGGAGCTGGGGGCTGCTGCGGCCCAATGCCTCGCCCGCGAAAGGGGACGACTTGCTGGAGATTGAACTGTTGTGAGGGATCCTCTCGCTTCTCCTCCTCCCTATCGGGCCAAACTCCGCGTCGGCATCGTCGCCTTGGTCATTACAGCTTGCTTGGCGCTTCTGATCGCCCGTCTCTGGGTTCTTCAAGTGGTCGAAGGGCAGACCTACGCCAGTCGATTGCGCAATCAGACCACCATCGCCCTCCGTCTGGATGGTGCCCGCGGGCCGATCCTCGATCGAAATGGAATCGCCCTCGCCGAGAACCGCGCCACCTACGAAATCGACCTCTACCTCGATCAACTGGTGCGCGACTATCCGAAGCGCCATCGAGGCCGCGTTCCCCGGATCCAGGTGGAGCGGAGAATGGGCGGGGCCACTCTGCTTCGCAAGGAACCCGATATCTATCGGGTGGTCATGACCGATCTCATTCCCATCGCCAATGCTCTCCACTTGGAAGTCAAACTCGATCCGAAGGAGCTCCAGCGCCACTACTTCACCAGCCCGAACGTGCCCTTTCGATTCGCATCGGAGCTGAGCTATGTGACCGTGGCGCGATTCGCCGAACAAAATCTGGGCGTCCCCGGGATCGACGTCGCGGTACGCCCGGTACGACATTACAACTTCGGCGCCTTCGCCTCGCACATTCTCGGGTATGTCGGTCCGCCGGGTGACAAGGAGCGCATCGGCCCCGACGGCAGCGACCTGGAGACGATCGGCCGCATCGGCGTCGAGCGATTGATGGACGGTCAGTTGCAAGGGAAGCCGGGGGGCAGGATTCTCCGGGTCAACTACCGAGGATATATCGTCGCCGAGGAGGGCTATACGAGCCCGAACCTTGGTGCTTCGGTCTATCTGACTCTCGATGCGCGAATTCAAGCGATCGTCCAGGAAGCACTCCGCGAGGTGGGTCGCGGGGCGGCGATCGTCATGGATCCGAATACGGGAGATATCTTGGCGATGGCTTCCGTCCCCGACTTCGATCCCAACGGCTTCGTCCCCAAAATCAGCCAGGAAGACTGGAAGAGGCTCACATCCGATCCGACACGACCCCTTCTCAACCGGAGCGTCTCGGCCTATGCCCCCGGCTCCACGTTCAAGGTGCTGGTTTCGCTTGCCGCCCTCAAGTACGGCGCGATCACTCCCAAGACCCAAATCTACTCCCCGGCCGCGATCGACATCGGCGGCCACCTCTTTCACGACTGGACCAAGACCGGGCGCGGGAACATCACTCTCGAAGAGGCGCTCCAATACTCGTGTAACACCTTCTTCTATCAGGTGGGGATCCGCACCGGGATCAAGCATCTCGACGAGATGGCCGCGCTCTGCGGCTTCGGGGAGCCCACCGGACTCCCCTATCTCGGTGAGTCCCCAGGCATCCTTCCGGGACCAGAGTGGATGAAGATCCATCATCCCATGGAGCGATGGACCACGGCCCATACGGCCAATTTCTCCATCGGCCAAGGGTTCCTGGAAGTAACCCCCTTGCAGATGGTCCTCCTAATGGGCGCGGTCGCCAACGGCGGGACGCTGCTCTACCCCCGACTCGTCGTGGGAGTCACCGATCCTCAAGGCCGTCAGCTCGCGTCGATTCCCCCTCGGCCGCGTGCCGACCTCGGCATGCGCCCGCAAGATCTGGATGCTATCCGCAAAGGCCTCCTCGCCGTGGTCGAAAGCGGAACCGGCCATTCCGTGGCGATTCCGGGCGTCTCCATTGCCGGAAAGACCGGTTCGGCTCAGGCGAAGCGACGGTGGAACGGAAAGCTCTACAACGACGTCCGGGCCTGGTTTATCGGATTCACTCCCTACGAGCGTCCCAAGTACGTGGTCGGCGTGATGGTGGAAGGCGGCATCGGGGGAGGTGCGACGGCCGGTCCAATCGTGCATAAGATCCTGGAGGGGATTCTGGCGTTGGAGCGAAACGGCACCGGCCCGCAACTCGTCTATTTCACCCCGGCCCGGGGCAACTTCAACGGCTTGACGGAAATTCAGCCCAAGAACGACACCCCGCAGCCAGTTCGCCAAGCCACTCCGGTTCGCGAAGAGGAGGATTCGCAAGAGAGCTCTTCCTCGGATGAGGGATAAGAAAGATGGGCATGGAGGAGAACGATCGGCTCGGTTTTTTGACGAAGTTGGCGCGGTTCGACTGGTCCCTTTTAGCGGTTGCGCTCGCGTTGTCAGCCTTCGGGATCGTGGTCGTCTATAGCGCGACCTACTCGAGCGAAAGTCAGGATTTCCGCAATGCCGCCTTTTCCCAGACCGTCTGGTTGCTCATCGGGATTGCAGTATTCCTGCTCCTCTCCTTCATCGACTACCGCCTCTGGGTAAAATGGGGTTGGCTGTTTTTCCTCGCCTCCCTTCCAGCACTCTTCCTCGTGCTGGTGGTCGGACAGACGGTAAACGGAGCCAAGAGTTGGCTGCGGGTCGGTCCGATCAGCATCGAACCCGCCGATTTGACAAAGGTCGGCTTCGTCCTCTTCGGGGCATGGTGGCTAGACCGGGCAAAGAGCCGAGGCATCGTTTTCGCGGCGCCCCTACTATTGGCGATGGCGATCCCCACCATTCTGGTCTTGAAGCAACCGGCCTTAGGTTCCGCAGGGGTATTTTTGCCTCTCTGCTTCGCGATCCTTTTTGTGGGTGGCTTGAAGATGCGGTACGTCTTTCTCGGTGTGCTCGGTCTCGTCGGGGTCCTCGCCTACGCCTATCTGGGAGTGGGCAAGCTCGGTTGGGATATTCCGGGACTCAAGCCATACCAGATGAACCGAATCCGCACATTCTTCGACCCGACCCTCGACCCCCTCGGGGCCGGCTGGACGATCAATCAGTCGCTGATCGCGATCGGCTCCGGGGGCATGACCGGAAAGGGGTATCTCCAGGGGACGCAAAATATGCTCGGATTTCTTCCCAAGAATATCGCCTACAACGATTTTATCTTCTCGGTGGTCGGAGAGGAGTGGGGGTTCTTCGGAGGAGCGGCGGTCATCGTAGGGGAGTGCCTGCTTCTCTTGCTTTGCCTCCGCATCGCCTTCGGTGCGCGGGAGCCAGCGGGGCGCGCCGTGGCCGTCGGCATCGCCACGATTCTTTTCACGCACATTTTCGTGAACGTCGGAATGACCATCAAGGTTGTGCCCATCACGGGCATCCCCTTGCCTTTCATCAGCTATGGAGGAACCTTCCTGATCAGTTGCCTGGCAGGATTGGGCCTAGTGGAAAGCGTATGGATCCATCGCAAGACCAAAGAAACCGATTTTCGCGAGCCCTGACGAGACTCCTTCGTGTTTTCGTTCCCATCCCAAAGAGGCTCGCCGCCGAAGTCGAGGAACGAAGCCTTCCGGACGAGCCGACGGCGCTCTCCGGTTTTCGGCTCCGGCAAAACTCGCAAAAACGCCCTTCGTCCAAAAGCCTCCGTACCGCTGGCGTCAGGCAAAGAAGAGGGCAGAACAGGAAGGAAACAGTTTATGATTTTCGATCGGATCCGACGTTGGGTTCGTCTGAAGCAGTCGAATACAGAGAGAAAAGAGATCGCGATCAGTTGTGAACCGCTCGAATACCGGGTTGCTCTCCTGGAGGACGGCCAACTCGAGGAGCTGGCGATCGAACGGCGCGAGCAGCGCGGGATCGCGGGAAACATCTACAAAGGGCGAGTAAACAATGTCGAGCCGGCCCTGAAGGCTCTCTTCGTCGACATCGGGGTGGGGAAGAACGCGTTCCTCCACTATTGGGACGCCATTCCCGCCGCGCTCGACGCGAATTTTGAAACGGTCGAGCGGCGTAAGCGCAAGAACAAGTCACGGGTACCTCGGGCCGAAGACATCCCGAAAATCTACCCTGCCGGATCCGAGGTGGTCGTTCAAGTGACCAAAGGTCCTATCGGCACCAAGGGCGCCCGCGTGACGACCAACATCAGCCTCGCGGGCCGTTACCTTGTGCTGAGCCCGTTTACCGAGCAGTTCGGGATTTCCCGAAAGATCGAGGATCCGAAGGAGAGGGCGCGGCTCCGCAAGATTCTCGATTCGTTGGAAGTCCCCGAAGGGATGGGGTTGATCTTCCGCACGGTCGGAGAGGGGGCGCGGGCTCGCTATTTTGTCCGCGATCTCGCCTTCCTTCTCCAGCAATGGCAGGAGATCAATGACAAAATCCGTTCCCTTCCCGCGCCGAGCCTCGTCTACGAAGAACCGGACCTCGTCCAAAGAACGGTGCGGGATTTTCTCACCGAGGATGTCGCCCGCATCCTGGTCGATGATGAGGAGGAAGCAAAACGCATTCGAGAGATGGTCGCTCGCATTTCTTCCCGATCCGAAAAAAAGATCCTCTCCTACAAGGATCCGATTCCCCTCTTCGAGCGTCTCAACATCGATAAGCAGATCGACAATGCATTCGGCCGAAAGGTCGAGCTGCCGAGCGGCGGCTACCTCGTGATCGACGAAGCCGAGGCGCTCGTCGCGATCGACGTCAATACGGGGCGAGCCCGTGGGGGACGCGAGCAAGGAGGAGCGATTTTTCAGACGAACATGGAGGCCGCACAGGAAATTGCCCGTCAGTTGCGTCTGCGCAACATCGGAGGGTTGATCGTGATCGATTTCATCGATATGAAGAGCCGCCGCGAAGGGGAAGCGGTCGTCCAGAAGCTCAAGGAGTGCGTCCACCGGGACAAGGCAAAAACCAATATCCTGCCGATGTCGGACTTCGGCCTCGTGGAGATGACGCGGCAACGGGTACAAGAAAGCATCCGGCATTCACTCTACGTCCCATGTCCGGCTTGCCATGGGCGCGGGATGGTGAAATCGCCGGAAACCATGAGCGTCGAAATCCAACGGGCCATCGTCCGCGCCATGCGCCTCCATCCAGAGATCAAGGAGCTGCGAGTTCTTGTTCATCCTTCGAGCCTCGAACGGCTGAAGACCGAAGACGAAGAGCTCTTGCTCGATCTCGAGCGCCGGCTGCAGGGGAAGCTCTATTTTCGGCCCGATTCGCGGCTCGGTGCCGAACAATTCACCCTCCTCAACGCGATCACCGGCGAGGAGATTTCCTAATCCGTCTCCCTTTCCCCATGCTCGACATTCACTGGATCCGCCATCATCCCCAGGAGACCCAGGAACGCCTCAAGACCCGGGGACGGGGAGACGAGGAGCTGGTCCGCCGTCTGCTTCACCGCGACGAGGAGCTCCGAGCCATCATCCATTCGGTCGAAGAGCTGCGAGCCAAACGCAATCAGGTAAGCCGAGAGATCGGCTTCCGTCGCGGAAAAGAGGAGCCCTCGGAAGACCTATTGAAGGAGATGCGAGCGGTCGGCAGGGCGATCGAGGAACAAGAGCGCCGCCGGCAGCAGCTCGAAACGGAAGTAAAGGATCTTCTGCTGCTCCTTCCCAATCTTCCGCATCCCAGCGTTCCGGTCGGCGCCGATGCCGAGGCGAATCGGACGATCCGCTCCTGGGGAATCCCCCGCGAGTTTTCTTTCCCGCCCAAACCCCACTGGGAGATCGGAGAAATACGAGGGCTCTTCGATCTCCGTGCGGCCGTCAAGCTGGCCGGCAGCGGCTTCGCTCTCTTCCGCGGCGAGGGGGCGCGGTTGCAGCGGGCGCTCATCCGCTTCATGCTCGATCTGCATGTCCGGGAACATGGGTATACCGAGATTTGGCCTCCCTTCCTCGTGCGCGGAGAAGTAGCCGTCGGCAGCGGCCACCTGCCGAAATTCGCCGAGGAGATGTACCATATCCCTGCCGACGATCTCTACCTCCTCCCGACCGCAGAGCTTGCGCTGGCCAATCTCCACCGGGAGGAGATCCTTCGGGAATCCTCGCTCCCGCTTCGTTACGTCGCCTATAGCCCCTGCTTCCGCAGGGAAGCGGGGAGCGCGGGGAAAGATACCCGCGGCCTCTTGCGGCTGCATCAATTCGAAAAGGTCGAGCTTGTGCAGATCACCCGGCCGGAGAATTCCTACGAGGCATTGGAAGAGATCGTCCATCACGCGGAAACGGTCCTCCAGCTGCTGCGGATTCCCTACCGAGTCACACTGCTCTCCACGGGCGACATGGGCTTCGGGGCGGCGAAATGCTACGACCTGGAGGTTTGGGCTCCGGGAGTGGGAGCATGGCTCGAAGTCTCCTCTTGCAGCAACCTTGAAGACTTTCAGGCCCGACGCATGAATCTGCGTTGCAAGCCCGATCCGGCGGGCAAGCTCCGCTACTGCCATACTCTCAACGGATCCGGAACAGCCCTCCCCCGCCTCATGGCGGCGCTCCTCGAAAATCACCAGGAGCAGGACGGCCGGGTGTTGCTCCCCGAAGCATTTCGCGCTTATTATGCAAAGGAGTTCGTATGAGGCAGCTTCTCCGTCTCGTTTGGCTTCCGGCCCTGCTCTTGGCACTTGCACCTGCTCCGCTGCGAGCCGAGCTCGATCAGACGCAATGCGGCAAGGTCGCCAAGCTCGTGGCGATCTTCCTCCAACAAGCCCACTTTTCCCAGAAGCCGTTCGATGAGCATGTTTCCGAGGTGTTCCTCCGAAACTACCTCGATGCTCTCGACTTCAACCATACGATCTTTCTGCAGTCGGACATCGACGAATTCGAGAAAAAGTACGGAACGACTCTCGGGGACTATACCCGACGAGAGGACATTTCTCCGGCTCTGGACATCTACAACCGCTTCCTGATCCGCGCAGCGGAGCAGGAGCGCGGGGTGGAGTCCCTCCTCTCGCAACCCCACGACTTTTCGAAGGAAGAAACCTACCGCCCGGATCGGAGCAAGCTCCCCTGGCCAAAGGATGAAGCGGAAGCTCGCGAACTGTGGAGGAAGCGGGTCAAGTTCGAGCTTCTGCAAGGTTTGCTGGCGAAAGAGAATCCGGCGCAGACCCGGAAGACCGTCGCCCGGCGCTACAGCCGCTTCCTTAAGGAGATGCGCGAGGCGGACACGGAGGAGATCCTCGACTACTACCTCAACGCGCTCGCGCACGCCTATGATCCTCATTCGGACTATCAATCGCCGAGCGAAGCAGAGAACTTCGAAATCAACAGCATCAAGCTCTCTTTGACCGGGATCGGGGCCGTGTTGAAATCCGAAGACGGATACCCGAAGATCGTCAGTTTGGTCCCCGGCGCCCCCGCCGATCTCGATAAGCGGCTCAAACCCAACGATCGGATCGTGGCCGTCCAACAGGAGCACGGCGAGCCGGTCGACGTCGTCGATATGAAGCTCAACAAGGTCGTCGAGCAGATTCGGGGGGAGCGAGGCACCAAGGTGACTCTTCTCGTGATCCCGGCGGATGCCACGGACGAGTCGGTTCGCCGATCGATCACGCTCTCGCGCGATGTGGTCAAGCTCACCGAACAACATGCGAAGGCGTTCGTCTACGAGCGCCCCGAAGAGCCGGGGCGTCCTGCCGAGCGATTCGGCGTCGTCCAACTCCCAGGCTTCTATGAGAAGTGCAGCGATGACGTCGCCTTGCTGCTCAAACGTCTGGAAAAAGAGCGCGTCTCCGGAGTAGTGCTCGACCTCCGCCGCAACGGCTGCGGAATGCTCG
>NZ_CABFUZ020000177.1 GCF_902143385.2 Methylacidimicrobium cyclopophantes | reverse complement strand
TACCCGCAGCGACCTCCTCGGCGGCGGCCACGATCCATTTGGCCTTCTCGCTTGGAAGGGTCCCAAGCTCCTCATTGACCAGCGCCGCCGCTTTTTTCAGCAGCGAAAGAGCGCGAATGACCTCGATCGGCATGCGCTCCGAACCGATCGAAAAATGCATCAGCGAACGCGCGGTCTGCGCGCCGTAATAACGGTCGGCCGGCACCTCGACCGAGCCCATGCTGTCCGCTTCCCGCCGCATCGCCCCACCGTGACCGCCAGGGCTTCCCGCAGAACTCTCCCCGTCCAAGCTCATGCCGTCAGATCTCCTTCGCCTTGATTCCCTCGGCCTCGATCTCCGCTTCCGGCTCCGGATACCGAAGTTTCCGCTCATCGAGCCGTTCGAGAAGAATGCTCGCAGCCGCGAGCTGCGTAAACCATTTCTGACCCACGGGAGGAAGATACCGGGACTCTTCCTTCGCGAGGAATCCGCCGGTTGAGCCGGGATCCCTTCCTCGCAAGGAATGCGCGCCGTTCGGAGCGACCGCAAAGCCGGCAGCACGCATGCTCGTCGTCGACCGCCTTTTCCTACACGATCCTTCCGAAGCCGAAGGCGAGCCTGCCGCGCCTCGCAGACCTAACCGGCGGAAGAAGCCCGTTAGACAAAATAGGCTTTGAGCACATACTGCTGCAACATCCGCTGCGCGTTAAAGAACGAACCGTTGAGCGCGATCCCTTGACGCATGACCTCCGCGTAGCCTTCTCCGTTTTCGTAAAAGAGTGGAACGATCACCCTTTCCAATTTTTCGTAGAGCTCCTGAGCGTCCTGCTGCGCGTCGGAACTTTCTTTGCGCCGATAATGATCCGGCCCGATCGACCATCCCGTTACCCCCTCGATGCATCCTTCGATCCACCAGCCGTCGAGGATGGAAAGGTTGGGGACCCCATTGACGGCCGCTTTCATTCCGCTCGTCCCGGATGCCTCGAGCGGAGGCTGCGGCGTGTTCAGCCAGAGGTCGACCCCCGCAACCAACAGGCGCGCCAACGCCAAATCGTATTCCGCCAGATAGACCATTCGGACTTCCGGCAAGAGACGGCTTCGGGATTGGACAATCCGTTGAATCGCTCGCTTTCCCTCCTCGTCCTGCGGATGAGCCTTGCCGGCGAAGAGGAGCTGGATCGGCCCTTTCTCCCGAGAGATCCGTTTGAGCCGATCCAAATCGGTCAAAATCAGCTCCGGCCTTTTGTAGGCGGTAGCGCGGCGAGCAAACCCGATCGTCAAGGCTTCCATGCTCATGCCCGCGTTGGTCTCTCGGTTCACGTATTGAAGGAGGCGCGCCTTGCTCTCCTCGTGCGCCTCTCGAATCTCCTCGAGAGGGATCGCAATCGCATACCGAATGCTGAACGCATCGGCGCGCCAGCCGGGGATGTGGCGATCGAAGAGCGCCTGCATCGGCGGGCTGGACCAATAGGGCACGTGGATCCCGTTGGTAATCGAATCGATCGTCGCGGGATAAAAAAGGGCCCGAGAGACTTCGGAGTGGCGTTTGGCAACTCCGTTGATGTAATGGCTGAACTGAAAGGCGAGATGGGTGAGATTGATCTCCCCGTCGCAACAAAATCGGCCTTTGTGCTCGCTATCGACGATCGACGGCAGATCGATGGTCTTTCGCACCATCTCGAGGGGGAAGCGGTCGTGCCCCGCAGAAACCGGTGTGTGGGTGGTGAAAGCGCACTTCTTCCGCACCGCCTCGATATCTTCCCCGATCGGTTCCGTTCGGCCCGCTCGCTTCGCCGCTTCTTCCAAAAGTTCCAGAGTGAGCAAGCTCGAATGTCCCTCGTTCATGTGAAAGAGCTCCAGCTGCCCAAAGCCGAGCTTGCGCAACATCCGGACTCCGCCGATGCCCAAGATGACCTCTTGGCAAAGCCGGTAGCGACTGTCTCCGCCATACAAAGAATGCGAAAGGGTGCGGTCCCACGGAGCATTCTCGGGGAGATCGGTGTCGAGAAAGAGGATGGGCACCGTTGCTTCCCCCGCATCGCGGATCAAAAAAAGCCAAGCGCGCACTTGGACCGTCCGCCCTTCGAGAACCACCGAAACCCGCTCGGGGAGCTCGCAAAGGAAATCTTCAGGAGACCAGGCGACCGCCTCTTCGCGCTGCCAGCCTTGCGCGTCCAAGCGCTGGAAAAAATAGCCTCTCCGATAAAGCAGCGTGACGCCGACCATGGGGAGAGCCGCCCCGGCTGCTGCGCGAAGTGTATCGGCCGCCAAAACCCCCAAGCCCCCGCTGTAGGTGGGAATCTCCTCGTCGACCGCCATCTCCATGGAAAAGTAGGCGACCTTGGCGAAAAGCTTCTCGCGAAGCGAGGCGTCCACGGACAGGAGCGGCTTATCCGGTGCAGACGGCATCATCGTGGGCTGGGGTGGAGCCTGCCAACCTTGGCGCTGCCGCCTCGCCGGAGCCTCCGCAATCGCTCCGGGCCGGCAATCCGATTCCAGGGAGCAGGTCTTTCAACCGATTCGATTCGGCAAGAATCCAAGTTGCGCTGGCTCGCCTCGACCTTCCGAGGTAGAATCGCCGCAGCCATTCGGGCGGGGAGGGATCGACTTCTGCTTCCTCTTCCGCGGCCGGCCGGTAGAAGCGAGAATCCTCGATGAGTCGACCTTCGGGAAGCAATCATTCTGCGCACTCTCCGCAACCGGCGGCGCCCGACCAGTATCGGCCATTCTCCGCCTCTGTCAAGCATACGGGACGGCTCCTCTCCGTGCTCCTGCTCTGGCTCCTTGCCTCCCGAGCGGAGGCGGCTTCGGTCTTATTGGGAATCGACGTCCTCGAACGCTCCCACTTCGCGGCCTTGCAAGGTCGACGCATCGGCCTCATCACCAATCAGGCAAGCGTCGATTCGGCCGGGCGTCCCACCCGCCTCGTCCTCAAGCGTGCGCCCGGAGTCCGGCTCGTCGCCCTGTTCGCCCCGGAGCATGGGATCTCCGGGGACATCCGGGCCGGAGGACGGGTTTCCTTCCATCGGGATCGACTCACCGGCCTCCCCGTCTACCCCCTCTACGGAGACACGCGCCGGCCCACTCCATCGATGCTGGCGGGCCTCGACGCACTGGTTTTCGAGCTTCAGGACATCGGCTGCCGCAGCTACACCTACATCAGCACCATGGTCGAAGCGATGGATGCCGCCGGCGAGCTTGGAATTCCGTTTTTCGTCCTCGATCGGCCGAACCCGCTGGGAGGCCGCAGAATCGAAGGCCCACTCGTCCAACCGTCGTGGCAATCCTTCGTCGGTCGGATCCCGATCCCCTATGTCCACGGCATGACCGCGGGAGAGATCGCTCTCATGGCGAATCGGAGAGGGTGGGTCCGTCATCCCTGCTCTCTCCGGGTCATTCCCATGGAAGGATGGCGGCGGGACATGGTCTGGGAAGAGACCGATCTTCCCTGGATCCGCACTTCCCCCAACATCCCTTGGGCCACCTCGTCGCTCTACTATGTGGTCACGGGATTCCTGGGCGATCTCGGCGGCGATTCGGGAGTCGGCTGGTCTCCGTCGCCCTTCCAATATGTGGCCGGCCGAGGTTTGGACGCTTTTTTGCTCGCGCAAGAAATCAATCGCCTCGGCTTTGCCGGCGTCCAGGCGATCCCGGTGGCCGGGAACGGCGGTACGGCGGTACGCCTGGAGATCAACCCGAAAACCAGCGCCAATCTGACCGCCTTGGCGATCTATCTTGCCGCTCGGGTCAACCAAGCTTCCCATCCCTCGCTTTTGCGGAGAGTCTCCGCAAACGGCCGGGAGATGCTCTGCAAACTCTATGGGAGCTCCTCGATCCTGACAGAGTTGCGCGGCCATCGGAGCGTCCGAGAGATCGCCGCGGAGTGGCGGAGCTCCGAGCGGGCTTTCGCGCAGGCACGTGCGCCCTATCTTCTCTATCCCGACTCCCTACGAATCCCGGGCGGGGATCGCTACCCGCGCGCAAAGCCGGTGCATGGCGAGGACGATTAGGCGAGAAGGCGACGAAACTCCCGCTTTCCCATCGACAAACAGCGTTCTCCCACCCTTTCCGCTTCTTTCCGGTATCGGGTCATCCATTTGTCCAAGAGCGGAACGAGACTCCGGTCCGTGGAGGCCGCTTGCCCTTCGATTCGTCCTCGCAAAACGCGCAAATCCTGCAATCTCCCCAGAAGTCTGCCGAGCCGGAGGAGCTTCCCCTGCAAACGGCCAAGACGTCTTCGCGAGGAGGTGCAAAATAGCTCCATCAGATATCCGAGACGCTTCACTCGCTTCCTCCAACGGTGAAAAGCTTCCGGACTGCCTTCTCGGAGCGCTTCTCTCATCCCCCGGCGGCTTTTTTCGTACTCCTTCTGGAGCGATTCCGTCAGCTTCCCCTCTTGCGGGGGATATTGGTCGATCAACGCCAGAAGCCGGAGGCGCCGAGCCTCGATTCGTCTCCTCGCCCGCAAAAGCTTCCTCGCATCCAACTCCCTCCCCGCCGTTTTCGGAAGATCGCCGAGCGCCATCCGTGCCCACCTTCGATGGCTCGCCTTTTTCTCCTTTGTCGCCAGCCAGCGAAGGACCTGGCGGCAAATTTCCTCGTCGCGGGCTCGGCCAAGCTCCCGGGCGATGCATTGGATGCGCTTCTCTTCGAGTCGAAGAGTCTTTTCCGGAAGGATTCCCCGAAAGAGGCGCAGATAGGCTCGAAGCTTCTTGGCGAGCACGCGAATCTGATGAACCTCCTCGGCTACGGAAAGGCTCTTCTCCGGCCTCGTCTCCCTTTGCATCGCCGCCTTCCACCGCTGGGGAGGCTTCTCCTTCGTTTCCGCTCCTCTTGCCCTAGGGCCGACGGCCGGCTTTCTCATGGCGCTCGTCGAAGCGCATTGACACCAATCCGCTCCGCTCCTAATCTTTGCCGACGATGCCCAGGGAACAAGTCATTTTGGAGTGCACGGAGGCAAAGGCCGAAAAGAAGCCTGCGTCACGATATTTCGGAACCAAGAACAAGAAACTTCAGCCGGGCCGACTGGAGCTTCGGAAGTACAACCCCTTCTTGCGCCGGCACACGCTTCACCGGGAAATTAAGTAGAGGGATCGGCCCGATCCCGTTCCCGTCGACATTCTTACAGGACTCGCTTCCCCAGCAACAGCTGGCGAGCCAATTCCCAGTCATCGGGACGGGTCATCTTGCCGTTGAATCCAGCGTAAGGAACCAAACGGACCGGGTGTCCGATCGCTTCAACGGCGGCGGCGTCATCTGTGGCGATCTTTCCTCCTTCTCGCAATTTCCGGTAGGCTTCCAGCAGCAGTTCCCGTCGAAAGATCTGGGGCGTCTGAACATTCCAGACCCTGCGTCGATCGAGTGTCGTCACGACTCTCCCCTGCTCATCCGCTTCCTTTACGGTATCCGAGCTCGGGTTCCCGCAGGCGGCGGCGCCCTCCCGCCGGGCAACCCGAAAGATCGCCTCGATCAACTCTCCCGTGACGAAGGGTCGAGCCGCGTCATGCACGAGCGCGAATTCCGATCTCGGATCCAAGGATCGCAAACCGGCTTCGACCGAGTCTTGCCGCTCGGCTCCGCCCTCGACAATCTTCATCGGTACGGCCGGCGAAAGCGGAGAGAGGAGTCGAAAGGCCTCTTCCCGCCGCTCCCCAGCCACGACGACCACGATTTCGGAGATCCGCGGAAATCCGGAAATCCGCTCCAGGCAGATTTCCAGAGCGCTCCGGGTGGTCAGAGGCCGGAAGATCTTGTCGAAACCCATCCTGCGGCTCTGTCCCGCCGCGACGAGAATGGCTCCGACGATTCGCTCCTCCGAGCCGTTCGAGTTCGCTCGCTCCATGGTCAAGGATGCTTTTGAGGAGCGACGACCTTTTGTGCCGTCCTCTCGGCGCCGACCGGCCTCACGGGTTGGGTCGTGATCGGCTTTCCCTCCTGCTCCTGGCGGGCCGCCACGTCGGAGTAAAAGAGAACCCCCTTTCTCCGGAGATTATAGATGAAGTCTCGCAGATCGCTCGCAAGCGCCGGATCGTTGAGGAGGCGGGAAATCGGTCCCCGTCCATACTGCGCTTCCTCGAGGATGTGATCTGTCCGCGTGAGCACGCTGTGGAGATCCTTGATCGTGGCTCGAATCTCGGCCGCCACATCCTCCGTAAGGACCTCCTCGTTGATCCGGCCCACTAGGATTCCGATCTCGTCGGCCACCTTGCCGGCCGATTCCGCCACCGGTCGGAATTCTCCCGCCAGGTCGACGATCGTCGTCTGTCGCGTTCCCCGAACATGGTCTCCCTCTTTGAGGAAGGGTGCGGTTGTCCCTCGTGGCGTGATCTCGATCGACTTATCTCCGAGCATGCCGACATCGACGATTTGAAAAAGGGCATCCTTCCGGATCTTTGTATCCGCATACATCTTCAGCGGCACCTCCACCGCCCGCCCCTCCCGAATCGGATAAGGACTCCCGGCTACCCGGCCGACGGGCGCTCCCGCGAATTGAACCGGCGCTCCCTTCACGAGCCCGTAGGCGTTCGGGAACTCGACGGTAATCTCGTAAGTGGGGCGAAATTTTTCCCCATATCGTCCAAGCAGGACGACGAGGATCCCGATGACGGCCAAGCCCGTGAGAAGGAAAATGCCAACCTGGAACTCCGCATGTTTCGTCGCCATAATTTTAACAAGTCCCGAGCGCCGGCTCTTCGACTAGCCCGTGGACAAAGGCCTTCACCACCGGTTCCTCCGAAGAGAGGAATTCTTCCGGAGAACAGACTTTATAAATCCTCCCCGCGTGGAGAAAGGCCACCTGCTGAGCAATCTGCTCGACGCTGCGCATATCGTGGGTCACCACGATCGTCGTCGCTCCGAACTCCTCGTTCAGGCATCGGATCAGGTCGGTGATCTCCGTGGAGCCGATGGGATCCAACCCGGCCGTCGGCTCATCGTAAAGGATGAGCTTTGGCCGAGAGATGATCGCCCGCGCCAGCGCCACTCTCTTCCGCATCCCGCCGCTCAGCTCCGCAGGCATCTTCTTTTCATGTCCTTGGAGAAATAGTCGCTCCAGGATTCGGGAGACCGCCTGACGGATCTCGCTCTCCGGCCGCCGCCGTTCCCGCAGCACGAAAGCGACATTGTCCTCGACGTTCATGAAGTCGAAAAGCGCTCCGTTTTGAAAGACCATTCCCATTTCGCGCCGTAACGGCGCCAGCTCCCGCTCCCCCAGGGGAACCAAGTTGGTCTCTCCATACCAGATTTCCCCCGAATCCGGCTTGATCAAACCCAGAATCAATCTTAGGAGCACACTCTTTCCCGCCCCGCTCCGCCCGACGACGCAAAGACGCGCCTTCGGGGGCACCTCTAACGACACCCCATCTAGAACGTGCTGCGTACCAAGGGATTTTGTCAATTCAACGAGGCGGAGAAGCATTACGATGACAAGATGAGGTTCATGAGAAAACTAAAAAAGAAATTCGAAATCAATACGGTGATCGCGGAGAAGACCATCGCCTCCGTCGCCGCGATTCCCACTCCTTCCGCGCTCAGTTGACAGCGCAATCCTCGGTGACAACTGATCAGGACGATGATCACGGCAAAAAAGAGCGCTTTGATTTCGCCCATCCAGATATCCCTGGCACCGGTAAACTTAATCGTGTTGTCCCAATAAAATGCCGGATCGACGCCCAACAACAGAACCGAAACGACGTATCCCAACAGAATGCCCGTGCCGCTCGTCAGAGCTACCAGGAAGGGCATGGAGACCAACATTCCCAGAAAGCGAGGCACGATCAAATATTGCGTCGGGTAGACCGCCAAGGCACGCAAGGCGTCGATCTGCTCGGTGACCCGCATCGTTGAGAGTTCGGCAGCCATCGCCGATCCCACCCGTCCGGAGATCATGAGGGCACAGAGCACCGGTCCCAACTCCCGAAGCATGGCGATCGAGACCACCGGTCCGGTTGCCGAGGAAAGGCCCAGCTTCCCGAACCGAAACTGCGTTTGTGCCGCGAAGACGGCACCAGTGAAAGCCCCGGTAATCAGCACGATTCCCTGGGAGCGCATTCCGATCCGAACGATCTGTTCCAAAAACAGTTCCCAGCGGAAGCGATACCGGAAAATACTGTAGACAACGTCGGCGAACAAAAAGCAGATGGCGCCGGCGGCTTCGACCACCCCCACCAATCCGTTTCCTAAATGCCGAAGAAAGTTCACACTCGTATGATCTCAAAAGGCACAGGGAGGATCTAATGGGCCCGGAGCCGACCGACTCATGAAAACCAATGCTTCCGCCGACAAGCAAACCTTTTCATCAAGAGGACCGCTCTCTCCCCGACTACCTCGTCTCCGGCCGCTGCTCTCTTTCGCTCTTCTCCGGGGAGCGGGCCGCAATCCTCCACTTTCCATGCCTGCGGTTCGCCACCGTTTCTGATAAGTTGCTCAGCCGATGCAGATTCGGGAAAATGTCCCTCTGGCTCCCCTGACGACGCTCGGGATCGGGGGAAGGGCCCGCTTCTTCACGGAGGCTCGAACGGAGGCGGAGGCGCGCGAGGCACTCTCCTGGGCGACGGAGCGGGAACTTCCCCTCTTCCTTCTCGGAGGAGGAAGCAATCTCGTCATCGCCGACAGCGGCTTTCCCGGCCTTGTCCTCAAGATCGCGATTCGGGGCGTGGAGCCCGGATGGGAGAACGGCAAGCGCCTCTATTGGGTCGGAGCCGGAGAAACATGGGATCCCTTCGTCCTGCGAACCGTCGCCGACGGCTCACCCGGTCTGGCGCTCTTGAGCGGTATTCCCGGAACGGTCGGCGGCACACCGATCCAAAACGTCGGAGCCTACGGAGCGGAGGTGGCATCTTCGATTCGAACGGTGCGGGCCTTGGATCGACGAAACGGGCGCATCGTCGAGCTCTCCGCCGCCGCCTGCTCCTTCGGCTACCGAAAAAGCATTTTCAACACCGAGGAAAAGGAGCGCTACCTGCTTCTGGCCGTCTGCTATGCTCTCCCAAGAGACGGCGATGCAAAACTCCGCTACCCCGATCTCCTCTCCTACTTTGCTCGAAAGGAGAATCCACCATCGGTAAAGGAGATTCGCGAGGCGGTTCTTCAGATTCGCCGGTCGAAGGCCATGCTCGTCTCCAGGGATGAAGAGGATTCGCGGAGCGTCGGCTCGTTCTTCAAGAACCCGATCCTCGAACCGGCTGCTTTCGCCGAGTTGCAGGAGCGAGCGGAAAAGCGAGGACTCACACCCCCTTCCTTTCCCGCGGGCGGAGGAAAACGGAAGGTTCCGGCGGCTTGGCTCGTGGAAAATGCCGGCTTTCCGAAAGGGTTGGATCGGGGCTCTATCGGCATCTCGCGATTCCACGCGCTTGCGATCGTCAACAGGGGTGGAGCTACCGCCGCGGAGGTTGTCGCCTTCATGATCGAGATCCAGAATGCCGTCGAGGCGCTTTTTGCCGTGCGGCTCGATCCGGAACCGGTCTTCGTCGGCTTCGAGAGCCGCTGATCTCTCCCTGCAAAGGCTGCGACCGACCCCCAAAGATGGAAATCCATCTTGTCCCGACAGGTCGGAAGAGGTATCCATCGGTTTCGTGCATCCCCTTCCACACCGCTACGAAGTCGTCGCGCGGGGAGGACCGACGGGCAATCTCTCGGTCGCGGGGGCCAATCTCCCGTCTCTGGAGGTAACGGCTCCAGCCCAGTTCGGTGGCCCGGGCAACGTCTGGTCCCCCGAAGAGTTGCTGACAGCGTCGGTGGCGAGCTGTTTCCTTTTGACCTTCGACACTCTCGCCGAATTTGCGAGGCTTCCCTGGATCGAATTGTCATGTCCAACGGAAGCCATCCTCGAGATGGCCGACGGGAAACGCCGCTTCACCCGTTTCTCTTTGCGTCCAACTCTCAAGCTGCCGAGGGGAGCCGACGCTCAAAAAGCCGAGCACCTCTTGCGCAAAGCGGAGGAGCGGTGTCTGGTTACCGCCTCGCTTTCCGGGGCCGTCACTCTCTCCGCTTCCATTGAGTTTGCGGACTGATCCCGGGCTTCGTCGGACAAAAGGCGTCGATCCGACGAGGTAGGCACTCTGCCTTAGTGGCAGCCGCAGCCG
>NZ_CABFUZ020000176.1 GCF_902143385.2 Methylacidimicrobium cyclopophantes | reverse complement strand
GGGCGGCCGTCGCCGGAGAGGCTCTCGAAGTCGAGCGGATTCAGGATTGGGTGGAGACGGCTCTCATGGAAGCGGGGCACCATTCGGTCGCCCGCCGTTATATCCTCTACAGGGCGGAGCGCCGCCGGGCTCGGACGTTGCGAGCGGCGACTCGATCGGGCGGCCTCTCGCTCTCCTTCGTGCTTCGATGCGGTGAGCGAGTTCCGTTGGATCCGGAAGGTCTCGGACGGGAATTGGAGGAGGCCTGCCGTGGGCTCGAGGAGCGCTGCTCCTGGAGGAGCTTGGCCGAAGAGACTCTGCGGAGCCTTTACGACGGAGTGAGCGAGGACGAGATCGATCAGGCGATGATTCTTGCCGCACGCTCACGCGTGGAAAGGGAGCCGGCGTATACCTACGTGGCGGCGAGAATCTTGCTGGCAAAGCTCTACCGAGAAGTACTCCCTGAGATCCGGGGCCGGGAAGAGCTGGAGACGGTCCATAGAAACTTCTTCCCGATCTCTCTGCGATATGGAGTCGAGGTCGGCCGCCTTTCGCCCGACTTGTTGCGGTTCGATCTCGAGAAGCTCGCCGACGCACTCCGGTTCGAGAGGGATCGGGACTTCACGTACATGGGGCTGCAGACGGTCTACGATCGGTATCTTCTCCATCACGAAGATCGGAGAATCGAAACCCCGCAATATTTTTGGATGCGGGTGGCGATGGGGTTGGCGCTCGCCGAGAAGGAGAATCGCGAGGCCCACGCGATCGAGTTTTATGAGCTTCTCTCCTCTTTTTCGTTCCTCTCCTCGACTCCGACCCTCTTTAATTCGGGGACCCTCCATCCGCAGCTCTCCTCCTGCTATTTGCTCACCGTCTCCGACGATCTCGACGGGATCTTTCAGGTCATCTCGGATAATGCCCGGCTTTCGAAATGGGCCGGCGGCTTGGGAAACGATTGGACCAATGTCCGAGCCACCGGCTCCTTGATTCGGGGAACGAACGGCCGGAGCCAAGGGGTCATTCCCTTTTTGAAGGTGGCGAACGACACCGCGGTCGCCGTCAACCAGGGTGGGAAGAGGAAAGGGGCGCTTTGCGCCTACCTCGAAACTTGGCATCTCGACATTGAGGACTTTCTCGAGCTCCGAAGGAACACGGGAGATGAGAGGCGGCGGACGCCCGACATGAATACGGCCAATTGGATTCCCGATCTCTTCATGAAGCGGGTCATAGAAGGAGGAAATTGGACGCTCTTCAGTCCCAGCGACGTGCCCGATCTCCACGACCTCTACGGCAGGGCCTTCGAGCGGCGTTACTGCGAGTATGAGGCGATGGCGGACCGGGGGGAAATCCGGAACTTCCGGCGAGTGCCGGCGACGGCCCTCTGGCGGAAGATGCTCACGATGCTTTTCGAGACCGGCCACCCGTGGATTACGTTCAAGGATCCATCCAATATCCGATCTCCCCAGGACCATGTTGGCGTCATCCACAACTCCAACCTCTGCACCGAGATCACCTTAAATACCTCTTCGGACGAAACCGCCGTCTGCAACCTGGGTTCGATCAATCTTGCCGCTCATGTGAAGGACGGAGAGCTTGAGGAAGCGCGGCTCGCGAAGACGATTCGGGTAGCGGTCCGCATGCTCGACAACGTGGTCGATATCAATTTTTACCCCACCCCGGCGGCAAGAAATGCCAATTTGCGCCATCGTCCGGTCGGCTTAGGCATGATGGGCTTTCAAGATGCGCTCTATCTTCTGAAGCTCTCTTATGGAAGCCAGGAAGCGGTGGAATTCGCGGATCGGACGATGGAAACGATCGCTTACCACGCCCTTCTTGCCTCCGCCGAGTTGGCAAGGGAGCGAGGAGCCTATTCGACTTTCCGTGGCTCCAAATGGGATCGAGGTCTCTTGCCGATCGACACCCTCTCCCTGCTCGAAGAGGAGCGAGGCGGGGATCTCGACGTCGACCGGACGATGAGGAAAAATTGGGACGAGGTCCGACAGGCGATTCGCAAGTATGGGTTACGGAACAGCAATCTGCTCGCGATCGCCCCGACCGCCACGATATCGAATATCAGCGGAGTGTCTCAATCGATCGAACCGACTTACAAGAATCTCTTCGTGAAGTCGAACCTGTCGGGCGACTTTACGACGATCAATAGTTATCTCGTGGAAGATTTGAAACGGGCTGGCCTATGGGATGAGGAGATGGTGGACGATCTCAAGTTTTACGATGGTTCCGTTCTTGCGATCGAACGAATTCCTCGGGAGATCAAGGAGAGATATCTTACCGCCTTCGAAATCGATCCGAAATGGCTGATCGAGTGCGCGAGCCGCCGCCAGAAGTGGATCGACATGGCGCAATCGCTCAACCTCTATATCGCGGAGCCGAACGGGAAGAAGCTTTCCGACATGTATCTCTTGGCTTGGCGCAAGGGTCTCAAGACAACCTACTACCTGCGGGCGGTGGCGGCGACCTCCGTCGAAAAGTCGACCTTGGATATCAATGCGAGGGGATTGCAGCCGCGGTGGATGAAAAGCGTCAGTCCGTCTTCCCGTGTGCGCGTCGATCGAGTGGAGGTGGAACGAAACGGTCGGGCTTGCTCGCTCGACAATCCGGAATGCGAGAGTTGCCAATGATCGAATCGCGCATGCGGCCGGGGAAAAAAGCCACGGGAGATTCCCCGAAGGGGCATTCGAAGCCGCCCGCGAAGCGATCCTGATTGGATCCGATCAAAAAACCTGACCAAAGGAGAAACCATGTCCTGCTGCAATTCCTCGGAAACGGGATTCCAACGCTACGACCTCACCAAAAGAATCAATGCGAAGGACAAACGGCTGATCAACTGCCGGACGGTGGATGTCAACCAGCTCATGCCCTTGAAGTATAAGTGGGCCTGGGAACATTACCTGAACGGATGCGCGAATAATTGGCTCCCATCGGAAGTTCCGATGCAGAGAGACATCGAGCTTTGGAAATCCGACAAATTGAGCCCCGACGAGCGTCGGGTTATCATGAGGAACCTCGGATTCTTCGCGACCGGGGAGAGCCTCGTCGGCAACAACATCGTCTTGGCGATCTTCAAGCACATCACCAATCCGGAGGCGCGGCAATATCTCTTGCGCCAGGCTTTCGAGGAGGCCGTGCACACGCACGCCTTTTTGTATATCGTCGAGAGCTTGGCTCTCGACGAGCGTGAAGTGTTCAACATGTACCACGAGGTCAACTCGATCCGGAACAAGGACGCTTTCGAGATGACCTTGACCGAAGATATTCTCCGGGAAGGCTTCACGACGGAAACCGAAGCCGGAATTCAGCGGTTTCTCAAGAATCTCGTCGGCTTCTATGTCATCATGGAGGGAATCTTTTTCTACAGCGGATTTGTCATGATTCTCTCCTTTCATCGACAGAATCGGATGACCGGCATCGGCGAGCAGTTTCAATACATTCTGCGGGATGAGACGATCCATTTGAACTTCGGCATCGATTTGATCAACGGAATCAAGGAAGAAAACCCGACCGTCTGGACGCCGGCCTTTCAAGAGGAGCTCGGCGAAATGATCGCGCAGGCGGTGGAGCTCGAATATCTCTATGCGCAGGATTGCCTGCCGAGCGGGATCCTGGGGTTGAACGCCGACCTTTTCCGAGAGTACGTTCAGTATATCGGAGATCGGAGGTTGGAGCGGATCGGCTTGAAGGCACGATATGGATCGCGCAATCCTTTCCCTTGGATGAGCGAAACCATGGATCTCCTCAAGGAAAAGAACTTCTTCGAGACGCGGGTGACCGAATACCAGCACGGCGCGCTTCTTCAGTGGTAGCCTCATGCATCGCTTTCGCTATCGCGGAGACGCGCTTTTCGTCGAAGAAGTCGAGGCCGCCCGGTTGGCCGAGAGATACGGAACTCCTCTTTACGTCTACTCGGCGGGCACCATCGTCGATCATTATGATCGACTGGTTTCCTCCCTGCGGGAGTTACATCCCCTCGTCTGCTACGCGGTAAAAGCCAACTCCAACTTGTCGGTTCTTCGGCTCCTCGCCTCCCGAGGCTGCGGCTTCGATTTGGTGAGCGGCGGAGAGCTCTATCGAGTGCTCCGAGCGGGGGGCGATCCTGCTCTCTGTACCTTTGCCGGAGTGGCCAAGACCTCCCAAGAGATCACGGAAGCGCTGGAAGCGGGCATTTACAGTTTTATCGTCGAGAGCCGGGAGGAGCTCGCTGCCATCGAGCGGGTGGCGGCTCGCTTGGGAAAGCGGGCACCCGTGGCCCTTCGTGTGAATCCGGATGTCGGTGCCCAAACCCATGCGAAAGTCAAGACGGGCATCGCGGAGAGCAAATTCGGCATTGCGGCGGAAGAAATCGAGGAGCTCTATCGGCAGCTCGCCCTTTTTCCCAACCTCTTTCTGCGGGGAATTCAGATCCATATCGGATCCCAGATCCGGGACGTAGAGCCTTTTGAGGAAGCGGTCCGCAGAGTGATTCCCTTGGTGGAGATTGCGCGCGATCGATTCGGCGCCGAGTTCTTCGACATCGGGGGAGGATTGGGGATCGCCTACGAGGAGGCATTACAGAGCGGCGATCCCGGCTGGTGGGAAAGCAAGGCGCAATGGGCAACGCCCGCTCGCTATGCGCAGCGCTTGCGCCCCCTGCTGGAGCCTCTCAAGCTCCGCATCGTCGTCGAGCCTGGCAGGCTGCTCGTCGGGAACGCAGGAATTCTCCTCACGAGAGTTCTCTACCGGAAGGATCGGCCGCAGAAAAAGTTCGTAATCGTCGACGCAGGGATGAACGACCTCATCCGGCCCGCGCTCTACGGCTCCTTTCACCAGATCGTACCGGTTGCCCGTCGGGCGGGAGAATCGATCGAAGGGGATGTCGTCGGTCCGGTTTGCGAGTCGGGCGACTGTTTTGCCAGCTCGCGGCGGCTGCCGTGGGTGGAACCCGGAGATCTGCTGGCGATTTTCAGCGCCGGAGCCTACGGCTTCTCCATGGCATCTCAGTACAACTCGCGGCCGAGGCCCGCCGAGGTTCTGGTCGAAGGAACGGATCATCGATTGATCCGCCGTCGGGAGAGCTATGAGGATCTCGTTCGGGGAGAGCAGATCGGAGAAGACGACCGAGCGACCGATCCTGAGAGAGGAGCGGAAGGATGAGAGGCCGAGCGAACGGAAGCAAAAACTCAACGGGAGACCAAAGGGGTCGGAAGGAGAGGGGATGAGCTGGCGAATCGATGGCCGGAAGGCCGCTATTATCATAGTGGATGTTCAGGAACAACTGGTTTCGGCGGTTGCCGGCGCCGAGACGATCCTCGCCAAGATCGATCGTCTCCTCGACATTGGGAAACGATTGGCGATTCCGGTTCACTTTACGGAGCTGGCTCCGGACAGGCTCGGTCCGATTTCCTCGCGCCTTCTTTGGAGGCCGGGGGACAACGAGCCGAGGTTTGCCCGGAATTCGATCTCCGCGGGCTCCGTTTTGCCGAAGGATCTGCCGCAATTTCTGCTCGTTGTCGGAATGGAGACTCATGCGGCGATCCGGCAGACGGTCTACGATTTCCGGGAAGGAGGACATGCGATCTATGTGGCGGCGGACGCGGTCGGCTCCCGCAACCCCGCGGATCATCAGATCGCCCTCGACGAGATGCGGCAAGACCGAATCGTGGTTACCTCAATGGAGGCGCTCCTTTGCGAGCTGGCGGCGGAAACGGCGGAACCCTATTTGGACCGGCTGCTTTCCGCTTCATCGTAGCGAGCGCATCGACTCCGTTCGATTTTTCGGGAGATCGTCCGCAATTCCTGCCGATTTCTGCTGCGTCTGCTGCTGCGGATCGATCGAAATCACGTTCAGGATGGGACTGAGGACGACTTGATTCGTGGATTCGCGGATACGCGCCTGCCGGAGAATCGTGTTTACCGCGGTAGACACCATCTCGGTCGGGACGACCAGCTCGATTTTGGTTTGCGGCAAAAAATCGGGGAGATACTCGTTGCCGAGGTACTGTTCGGTCTCTTGCGGTGCTTGGTCGAACCGTTTTACTCGGCTGACCAAGGCGTCTCGTATGCCGCGATCGGCAAGGGCTTCGCGAAGGGTGCCGAGACAAAACCGCGGAACGATCGCCTCCACCTTTTGGAAGAGGGCGATCGAGGGGAGTGGGTCGGGTACCGTCAACGAATCCCTCATGCCTCTATCAGGCAAGCACCTTGCGTGCCACTCCAGCAGCGGCGACGAAAGATCGCCGACTTGCGCAGAGATCGATTCTGCGGCAGATATAGAGACACGAGAGTTGTGTTTCCCATGATTACCTATCTTTACGAAACGGTTCCTACCCGAGAGGGCGAAGAGCCCAAGATTTACGAAATCCGGCAACCAATCGGAGCTCCGGCACTGACGCGCCATCCCGAGAGCGGGGAGCCGCTACGTCGCATCATTGCAGGGGGAGCGGGGATTCAGACGACCCGGAAGGGAGCCTCCGCCGCTCCGCCTTCCTCCTGCGGTTGCGGGCATGGCGGCTGCGGCTGC
>NZ_CABFUZ020000175.1 GCF_902143385.2 Methylacidimicrobium cyclopophantes | reverse complement strand
CGGCAGCCGCCGTTCTCCGGAAGTAGTCTCCCTTCATCGCCCATCGCGCCTTGGTCGCTTCAGCCTTCGGAGCGCCGGACGGCTCCCGGCGGCATGGTTACTTTCCCCTCTCCAGTGATGTTTTCATCTGGCTGAAACGCACCGCTTCCTTCCGCACGTGCATCAGCACAAAGAGATCCGGATCGAGAATCGTGAGCACCGACCATCCAACCGGCCGAGGGCGTGGCTGGCTTCCGCAAGCGGGGCCTGGAGGTCGTCCACGCGCAGGCGCGGGTTGGGCGAGAGTGACGCCGACAGGAAGGTCCGATAGACGGTCGCCTGTTAAACGTACCGGCCCGCGCGAGCGACCCCTTTGGGATCAGCGGCTTCCCCATTGACTTCAGCCTTTGCCATGGAGACTGCCGCCAGTCATGTGAATTCCTGCCCTAAACATGGATCATGCGCCCGTCCATAGGAATGCCAGCAGTTCACATGACCACGATCCGCTGTCTTGTGGATGCCAGCCGATAGCATAGAACGATCTCCTGCACGCCCTGCATGTCGAACATGAACCGGCTGAACTCCTCCTCGATAAGCCGTACCTTCCAGGTCTGTTCGGGTTTTTGAGGTTCTCCAGGTTGTTGTCGCCGTTCACGGAACTTCCAGACATTTCCAGTGTAAGCGTTTGCACCAGAAGGATGATGGATGGATTTGTGTTCCGCCTACAGAGCCCACTTGGATGGATGAGCGAAGCGGGGAAGGAGATCGAGTTTGGGAAACAATGCGTTGAGTTCTCTTGGGATCCGGGAGAAGAGGCCGATCCAGGGCTGTCCGTTTCCGGCGAGTTGGACCAAAAGGGATCCCTGGAAGGCGGCGGAACGCTTCGGGTGCTTCTTCGGAGAAGCCCTTCGCGATCCACCGGTTCCGAGCCGGGCACGGGATCGAAAAGGCCAAGAAGCAGAGCCGCATAGGGCTGTGGACTCGGCACCCCGGCAGCCAGGAATAATAATATAGACCCGACGTATTGTCCGGTAACTCTTGAGCTTGGGATAGGGCCGCCTCGATCTCTGCGAGCCTCTTAGGTTTTGAGGGCTGGTCCGGCCGCATCCTGGAAATGCGCCAAATGATAGGATGCACAGGCGTGTCTTTCGCCGTTGCGAGGCTATTTCTCTAGTTTGGCAGCCCCCATGGCGGCCAGCCGCTTGCCAATGACGCCAGCCGGAACCCGCTTGCTGTTCCGATACAAGCCGGTGAGATGCCATCTCATTCCGCCATGGGGCCTGCCGCGCTTTACGACGGGAACCTTCTTCCGGTTCCTCCGCCCTTCCGATTCGCCCATCTTCGCTTATCGTTTCCCCAGCGTGGCGAGAAACGGCTTAGGGGAAGCAAAATTGTTGCGTGCTTTCCGGCCTGAGAGAGTGGGAGTTGAACTTTGCCTCTGGTGCGCTCGAGAGGATTTGAACCTCCACGGGTTGCCCCACTAGAACCTGAATCTAGCGCGTCTGCCGTTCCGCCACGAGCGCGAAGTTAGTCAAAGGTTGGCGCGGAAGGGGAGCAGCGTCAATCCTTTCTCAAGGCTTCCCCGAAACCCGCGGCTTCCCCGCGGAGAAGAACCCCTTCCCGCTCCCGTGCTCGCTCTTGGAGCTCTTGCTCGTAGCCACGGATGAGCCCATCCCGGAAGGCGATGATCTTTTTCCGCGCTTCGCGCAACGCGGCTTCCCGGGCGGCGAGGCGCCTCCGATAGATCTCCCGCCTTCTCTCTTGGCTGTACAAATAGCCGCCGAGACCGCCTCCGACCACGCCGAGTCCTGCTCCGATGCCAGCCCCGCCGAAGAAGCCGCCCAGGATCGCCCCACCGAGCGCGCCCAAGCCCGCCCCTTCGAGGGTGGTCGTCGGAGTTCCCGTTCCGGCACCGAAAGCGCTCCCTTTATGGGGAATACCGGGAATGTTCTTGAGCAGATCCGAGGCATACTGATCCGCTTTTCGCCGGATTTCCGCACAACGATCCTGGAAGCCTTTCCAAGCCGCTTCCTGCTCCTCTTCGATTCGGCTCAACCGCTCCTGAGAGCAGACGAGCAGGACGGGGGCGTTCTGGGAAGCGGCGATCGCCATCCTCTCCCATTCGCTCGAGCTCTCAAATGGGGTTGGATCGACCTCACGAATCCGCCAAATTCCCCCGGTCGAGGTTGCGCGGCGCACCGTCCATCGGAAACGGTACGGGCTCCCCGCAGGAGCGACCAAGGTCTTATCGCCCAGGGTGTAGACATAGCCCGGCGGCAGGCCCTCGGCGAAGAGGAGATAGCGCATGAGCCCGGCTTCGATCTTGCCCGTCCCCGCAGGAATCCCGGCCGGTTCGATCGGAACGAGGTATTCGGCGCTCCTCGGCTCGACCGTGACCAGATAGCAAACGCTTACGCCATCCGCAAGCGCCTCCCGATGCACGGGCTGCAGCTCCCGCAGGTCGATATCGGGAGCGAGATGGCGGCGGAGGACGAGCCGGACGGTGGCCTCGTTGGGAAGTTTTCGGAGGCGATCCCACCAGCCGAACTTCTCCGTCGACGAAGGGAGGGCCCAAAAGCCCAGGCGGCCCTTTTGCAAGTCGGCGAGAGCTCCCTGCCATCGGTCGAAGAAGGCGCGCTGAGCCGCAGGGGTTCGGACTTCGTCGTCTCCGGTCGAGCCGGGCAGCGGCCGGATGTAGGCATCAGCCAGCGCCCCCAACAGGAGAAGCCCCAAGAGAAGAGTCGAAGCGATCCAAAGCAGACGGAGCTGGAGCAGCTTGGAAAGATTGCGCCCAGTCGGCTGCGCCATTCCGTCGCCAAATTCCCTCGGAGAACCGACCGCTTTCCCATCTTCGCCCATGCAAAAGCTCCTCCTTGTAAGTTGCTCCGGCCGCACAGCCGACGCAAGCGAGCCGCTCAAGGGTTCCCGGAAGCTCGCCGGCCGGCGCTGCGGGAGAGCGATCCGAGGGCTGCGCTCTTTTTTGCTCGCAGGCGATGCGTGTCGAGAAACGCGTCGATTCGCCGAGCGCCGACCCGAATCGGCCGGAAAGAATGCTTTCCGCTTCCTGGTCTTCGAGCAGGACGCAATGGTCGACAATCTTTCGGTTCGGAGAGCGCGAGATCGGGGCGGGGAAAAGGCTGCCTTGGCATGAGTCTTGCTAGCTCACTCGGATAAGTCACCGGCATGAAGAGATCCACGGAGCCCCTCGACCAGCAGAAGCGCCAGCGGGAATCCCAGGAAGAGGAAAAAGAAAGGCGGATTGGCGCTTGACCATTTGCGGACCTCGCTGGAGATTCGTCTTCCCATGAAGCCGTTCCTCGGTTCCTCCCGTTTTACAAAGGAAGCCACCCCGGAAGCGATTCGGGAATGTACCTGCGCCCATCTCCGTTTTAGCTTGGCGCGCATGCCGGAGAGCGCCACGCCACGGGATTGGTGGTTGGCCACCGCGCTCATGACGCGGGACTTTCTGATCGAGCGGCTGCTGGCTACCCAGGAAACCCATCGGAAAGCGGGGGTAAGGCGGCTCTACTATCTTTCGCTCGAATATTTCTTGGGTCGGCTTCTCCGTCAAAATCTGCTCAACCTCGGCCTTTGGGAACGCACCGGCGAAGCGCTGCGCAAGCTCGGCGTCGATCTCGAGGAGATTTGCGAAGAGGAAGGCGAGATGGGACTGGGGAACGGGGGCCTCGGCAGGCTCGCGGCCTGTTTCCTCGATTCGTTGGCCACGCTCCGGCTGCCCGCCATCGGCTATGGCATTCACTATGAGTTCGGCCTCTTCCAGCAAGACTTCGTCCGCGGATACCAGATCGAGCGACCCGACGATTGGCATCGCTTGGGAAGCCCGTGGGAGATTCTCCATCCGGAATTCGCGCAAACCGTCCACCTTTACGGGAGACTCGAGCACGAGGAGGGAGGCTGCCGCTGGAGCGATTGCCGCGATGTGCTTGGACTCCCCTTCGACATTCCGATCGCCGGCTTTGGCGCCACGACGGTCAACATTCTGCGCCTTTGGAGCGCCAAATCGACCCGGGAGTTCGATCTCGAAGCCTTCAATCGGGGGGGCTATTTCGAGGCCGTCGGAGAAAAGAGCTTCTGTGAATCGATCACGAAGGTCCTCTATCCCAATGACAAGACCGAGAGCGGCAAGGAGCTGCGCCTAGTCCAGCAGTACTTCTTCGTCGCCTGCTCGCTGCGCGATATCCTTCGCCGCTTCGAAGCGGAACACCGGGATTGGAATCTCCTCCCGGAAAAGGTCGTGATTCACCTCAACGACACCCATCCGGCCATCGCCATCGTGGAGCTTCTGCGGATCCTGATCGACGAGCGGAAGATGGATTGGGAACGGGCTTGGGATTGGACCTCCCGGATCTTCGCCTACACCAACCACACCCTGCTTCCAGAAGCGTTGGAAACCTGGTCGGTTCCCCTCTTTCACCGGGTCCTTCCCCGCCACTTGGAGCTCCTTTACGAAATCAATCGGCGGCTCCTGGAGGAAGTCCCGGTTACCGACGACTCCTCTCACCAGAAGCGCCGTGCGATTTCCCTCATCGAGGAAAACCACATCAAGGGCGTCCGGATGGCCCATCTGGCAGTCGTCGGAAGCTTTTCGGTCAACGGAGTTTCCGCCCTCCATTCGGAACTCCTCCGGACTCGGCTCTTCCCAGAGTTCGCGGCGCTCTTTCCCGGCCGATTCCGCAATGTCACAAACGGCATTACGCCCCGCGTCTGGCTCTTGGGCGCTAACCCGCTGCTCTCCTCGCTCTTGACGGAAGTGGTGGGAGAGGAGTGGATCACCGACCTTTCGCGGCTCCGCGAGCTTCGGAAGTTTTCCGCGGATGCCTCCTTTCTCGACCGCTACGCCGCCATCAAACGGGCCAACAAGGTTCGCCTTTCGGAATGTTTGCGCGATTGGTGCGGGCTTACCGCCGATCCCGATGCCCTCTTCGACGTCCAGATCAAGAGGATTCACGAGTACAAGCGGCAACATCTCAATCTGCTCCACATCCTCTGGCTCTACCGCAGACTTTTGGAAAACCCGAACGCCGATTTTCCCCCTCGGCTCTTCCTCTTCGGCGGCAAGGCCGCACCCGGATATGACTTGGCCAAATGCATCATCAAGGCGATCAATTCGGTGGCGGCCCGAATCAACCGCGATCCCCGCGCCCTGGGGAAGTTGCAAGTCGGCTTCATTCCCAACTATGGCGTGACCCGTGCGTCGCGGATCATTCCGGCGGCCGACCTGTCCGAACAGATCTCCACGGCCGGGAAGGAGGCTTCGGGAACCGGCAACATGAAGCTGGCGCTCAACGGTGCGGTGACGATCGGCACGCTCGACGGAGCCAACGTCGAAATTCGCGAAGAGGTAGGAGACGAAAACATCTTCCTCTTCGGGTTGACTGCGGAGCAGGTCGCTGAGCGAGTCCGAAAAGGCTACAACCCATGGGAAATCTACGAGTCCGATCCCGAGTTGCGAGCCATTCTGGATTGGCTCGGGTCCGGAGAGTTTACACCGGGCGAGCCCGCATCGGTGCTCGCACCCCTTCGGCACAGCCTGCTGGAAGGGGGTGATCCGTTCCTGGTTCTCGCCGACTTTGCCTCCTATCTGGCCGCCCAGCGACGGGCCGAGCAGACCTACCGTGACCGATCCCGCTGGATGGCGATGGCTCTGACGAATACGGCCACCGTCGGCAAGTTTTCGAGCGACCGCTCGATCCGAGAGTATGCCGAAGGCATCTGGCGGCTCGCGCCGGTTCCCCTCCCCGGTTAGGGACGAGCGCTCCTTTTGGCGAGCGGCGTAGAGACGAGGAGCGCCATAACGAGGAAGCACCAGAAGCAGAACCGGAAGAGATCCTCGGTGGCCAGGATCGTCGCATGGCCCGAGGCGTAACGCCCGAGGAGCCGAACCGCCTGGGGCGGAGAGGCGCCGGCCTGAAGGAGCCGGCCGGCCGCATCTGCAAAGGCCGGATCGCCCCAGGGGGCCGTTTCGACGAGCCGGCTCTGCTGGAAAGCGACGCGATGGGTGAGGAAGGTGCCCAGCAGCCCCGGACCCCAACTCATCCAGTAGGTACGAAGGAGAACGAGGGTTTGGCTGGCCGCGCTCTCCCGATGGCGGGGGGTCCCTCGCAAAGCGAGCGCGGTCAACGTCGCGATTCCTCCCAGGCAAAATCCTTCGAGCAGTTGCGATCCGAGCAGGTAAGTATACCACGAGCGCCTTCCGAAATAGTCGTAGGTGCTCACCCAATAGGCATAGGCGGCGAAGGCGAGCAGGTAGAGGGCGGACGGCCCCCGCGGATCGAAGTGGCGGTTGCAATAGGTGGCGAGAATCCACCCGGGGGGCATAAGAAAAAATACGGGCAAGAAGGCGCGGGCGGCGAGATCGGGCGTATAACCGCCAATCGTTTGGAGATTGAGGAGAAC
>NZ_CABFUZ020000174.1 GCF_902143385.2 Methylacidimicrobium cyclopophantes | reverse complement strand
GGCGGGCGCCGGGATCCGCTGACATAGCGCGAAACCAGATAGCTCTGGTCGATCGGCACGTAGAGCTTTGCTCCCCCTGCGAATTCCAAAAGCAGCGCCTCCCCGTCACCCTCCGGGAGAGCTTCGACGCCCCGATAGCGGCCGATGCCGTGCTGGAGATGAACGACAAAATCGCCGGGCTGCCATTCCGCGAAGGCGGTCTCGACGGGTCGGACTTCCGCAACGCCGGCGGTCTGCTTCCCCTGGCGGGGGAGCGTCTGGTATCGGCCGAAGATTTCCGCATCGCTCAGGATCGTGAGCCGTTCCGCGGGCCAGGAGAACCCGCGGGCCAGAGCGCCCGCGATCCAGAGGATTCTTGTCGTGTCGATCCGCTCCGCCGCCAACAGCTCCTCGAGGCGCTTCTCTTCTCCCTCGTTGTTGACGAAGATCCCTACCTCCCACCCTTCGGCGAGCCAGCGGCGAAGCTCCGCGGCAAAAAGCGTCCAACGGCCTTCCCGAATCAAGCTGTCCTCCCGCGGCAGCCCGAGGAAATCGTGTTCCTGAAAATCGGGAGCCGGCTCCAAGGACTCCCCATCCTGCGCGGAAGGGTCTGCGCCGACGGAGAATCGACATCGCTCTGCGGGGAGATATTCGAGCAAAGTCGTCGACTCCTCTTCGGCGAGTTCGGCCGGAGGAAGAAAAGAGATCGTGATCGAAGAGAGAATGCCCCGCGATCGCTGCGAGACGGGATCGAATTCCCGCAGGGAAACCAGAGTGTTTCCTTCCCACTCGGTTCGCAGCGGAAATGCCGCCGTCCAAGGGAAAAGGTCTACGATGCTTCCCCGCACGCTCATTTGTCCTCGCACGCTCACGCGCGGACATTGTTCGAACTCGGCGGTGGTCAGCTTATCCAGGAGAGATTTCCGATCTGCAGGGCTTCCCGGCGAGAGCAGGATCGTGCTTGCTTGCAAACTTTCCGGCCTCGGCAGGGGCTGACGGAGGGCGGCGGGAGTCGTGATCAAGCCGGGAAGCTCTTTGCGAAGGAGCGCCGTAGCGATTTGGAGCCGGGAGGCTGCTAGATCGAGATCCGGAAGAGCCCCTTGGGGCACGGGGGCGGTTTCCGGAAAGAGCGGAATCCGACAACCCAAAGCTTCCATGGTGCCCGCCAATGCGGTGGCCCGCTTCGGCGAGCTCGCTACGATGAGGAGGAAAGGAGACGAGGCGTAGACCAGGCCGGAGAGGACGAAGGCCTGCGCCGCAGTCGGAATCGAGTGGAGAGTGTAGGAGGAGCCGGGCCGGATCTGCGCTCGCCATTGAGCGAAGGAGGCGGAGGTAAACCAGCGAGCCGCTCCGGACGTTCGATGCGTCATCTTCCCGCGACAATCCTGAATTTGCTTATGGAAGCCCTTTGCTCCTTGGACTACGGAAGAGGCCGAACGGTCCTGTCGCCGGTCCGGGAGTCGATCGCAATCTCCAAGCGCCCATACCGGGGAATCCCATGGTATCCCAATTCCTCTTTGGCGCTCCCTAAATCGCAACAAGCGGAAACCCGCTCCTCGAAGGAGACCGATACTACCGCCACGACCCTGTCGCAGCTCCTCCGGATTTCGTCGACATGTCCTTCCCATGGACCCGGCCAGCCCCCTTCCTCGCAAAACGATTCGAGCGGGAGTTCTTCGGGCTTGCGCGTCAACCAGCTCAACAAGACTCTTCCCAATTCCTCATCATCCGCCGGACATTCTTCCTGCTGGAACCACATAGATCCTTTTCCGTTCCCCTCTCCGATTCTCCGAGGCGGGCCCCGACGACCAAAACGTGACCGGAAGCCGAAACGAAGTCAAACGCCGGAGTGGGCTCCGTTCCCGGCACGGGCGGAAGAGCAGGGGGAAAGGCAGGCTTTCCTACGGCTCCGAGAGGAGGTTGCGATAGGCGACCGCGACGAGCGAATAACAGATCGGAATATTGATGAGCAGCCCCACGACTAGGAGCACGCCAAGAAAGAAAAGTGCGGCCACTGTCACGGCGATCGCCAGCGCCTTTGCGTAATGAGAAATCCCGAGGCGAAAGGATTCGACGAAAGCCTCCGTGACCCCGGAAACGGCGTCGTCGGCGACGAGGAAGGGCTCGAACATAAGGAGGGGGAGGAGGCAGAGCACGGCGATCAGGGCGATCGGAGCCGCAGCCGGAAGAAGGAGAGCGGTGAGCGAAACGATTCCGATCACCCAGCCGAAGAGCGCTCCGGCGATCGACTTCCACGGCGCGCTGAAGCCGTAAAAGAGCTCGTCGAGCCGCGCCGCTTTCCCGTCGGCGAGGCGAAGGAAAAATCGAGCCAATCCCACGATGAGAATCCCCAAGAGGCCCTGGCTCGAAAGGATGGAAAGGATCGCGGCCGGGCTGCCGCGGGGGAAGTTCGTCACGATCCTGGCAAGCAAGAGCGCCATGAGCCAGTAGGCGGCCCCCGCGGCGAGCGCGATCCAAAAGGACGCCCGCAAACGATCGAGCGCAACGGTTAAGCTCTGTTGGAGAAAGAGGATGGCCGAGGGCACAGAGCCATTTAGTGTGGGGTAAGAATATCCGTCAAGGATTTGGGCTGCGCTTCCGCTCCCCGCGCGACTAGGAGAAAATCGGAGGACAAAAGGAGCCGATTTAGAAACAGCGGCTATCGAATTTAGGTAAACCTAAATAATATTTGCGTTATACAATGCGCACTACTACAACAGTTCCATGGGAATCTACCGGAGGAACAACGACAAAGAGGGAGGGTTTTTTCTTCCATGCCTCACTCTGTTCTTCGTTCTGGGCATCCTTCCCTCCTCCTCTGCCCAGGAGACGACCGCTTCCGAACCGGAAGTTCCGATCGGTTCCCTGGAGGAAGTCGGATCCCCTGGATCCTCCGGCCCCGGGGAGACGGGAGCGACGGCGCCGCGTTCCGTAGAGCCGGTCCCTGCCCTATTGCCGGAGGTGCAGGTGTCGGGAGAGCCGCCGGGACCCGCCTCGGCCCCGACGACCGCCTACGGCCCCGAGATGACCATTCTGGATACCCCGAGGCAGGTGACGCCCGTTTCTCGCGAGCAGCTCGATACGATCGCACCCGGCAACTTGATGGGCTATGACGACCTCGCCCCGCTCATCCCCTCGTTGACGACCATGGCGCCGGCGGGCGACTACTCGGTGGAGCCCTTTATCCGTGGCCTTCCGGGGACGGTCTTCCGCAACGGGATGCTCGTCGGCTTGGAGAGTTATGGCACATCGGGGCCGATGCCGAACTTCTCTGCCTATGAGAACATGGACGTGGTTCAGGGACCGGTCAGTGCGGTCTTTGGGGCTCGAGAGATGGCGGCGGGCTATGTCAACGACATCACCAAGCAGCCCTACTTCGACCGCTTTCGCGGAGATGCCTCCTATTCCATGGGGATGTACGATCAGAACCGGTGGAATATCGACATGGGCGGGCCCTTCGCCGGAGGCAAGGCGGCTTACCGTTTCGACTACGCAGGACAATACTCGGGCAGCTACTACGAGGGGGCCTACATGCACAGCCAGGATTTCTACCTGGCTCTGTCGGCCCGCCCTTCGGAAAACTATTCGATCGACTCCAACTTCGAGCTCGACACCTTGGGGTTCAACTTGCCCCTTGGCATCAACCGGCCCGATCAGGCCTTGATCGATAGCGGGCTCTACCAGAGCGGGCAGATGATCGGATGGCTCGGGCCCAATGGGACTTTCCATCCGGGAATTGGAACCTCGGTTCCCGGTCAGGGCTACATCGTCCAATGGGGGCCGCAGGTGCCGATCAGCCTGAGGAACAACCTGGCGAATCTTGCCGGCTCCGGAAACCGGAACATGTATGGGGTTGCGCAGATCATCCAGACCCTCAAGCTCTCCGACGATCTCCAGATCGTCAACAATACGATGTTCGAGTATTTCAACATGGTGCAGATGCCGCTGGCGAACTCCAATTTCAGTTATACCCCCGGCGACTGGTTGATCGAACACCGGGTGGAGGCGCAGGCGAAGGAGGAGACGAGCCTCGGCCGTTTTTCCCTCCACCACGCGCTCGATGGAGGAATCTTTCTCTGGTTTGAGAACAACACCGATTACACGGAGACGAGCCGGATCGCCGACAACTTCTGGAACATGGCGCAACCCTTGACTCGATCGGGCCTGCTTCCGCCCGTGACGATGGCCGAGGCGATTCGAGCGAATGACGTCTATCTCTACGACATCCCCGTGCCGGGAGTACCCGGGATGACCTACAACACCGGCAACTTTGCCACAGCCCAATCCCAGTTCTTCCAGATCTCGCCGTTCGTTCAAGACAACATCGAGCTTGGGGAGAAGTGGAGCCTCCTCTTGGGAGCCCGGCTCCAGTGGTACGAGATTGCCAACAGCGAGCCGCCCGGCACGCCGCCGGCGCTCATGCTCCAGAGCAACTACTCGATCTTGGAACCGCAGGTAAACGCGAGTTTGAGCTACAAGCCCTACCCCTGGATGAACGCCTATTTCACCTACGCCTATGCCCAGACTGCGGGAATGGATGTTCTCGGTGCGTTCTGTCCCGCGTTCACCAGCTCCTACTACCATCTCACGAACATCCTGTACGAGTCTGGGGTCAAATTTAACCTACTCCGCGACAAGCTGTTCCTGACTGCGGAGGGCTTCTACTACTCGACCTTCTTCCCCGTCACGGTCCTTCCGGGGGGCTTCACTCCGATCACTCCCGCCGACGTGCTCGG
>NZ_CABFUZ020000173.1 GCF_902143385.2 Methylacidimicrobium cyclopophantes | reverse complement strand
GAGCATCCCCATCTGGGAGAGAGCAGCCATCCGCATCTCTCGCAAGGCGTCGGCGAACATCCCCATCTCTCAGGGGGAGGGGAGTCCCATGGACATCCCCATCTCCATGCGGGGGGAAGCGGGAGAATTCACGAGCATGCCGCCCATGTCCATGCGTCTCATGTTCACGCGACCCATGTTCACGCGACCCATGTTCATGCGGGAGGTAGGAGGTAATCCAGCCAAGCAGAGAAATAACGAGTAACGAAATGGAGGTTTACGCGTTATGAATCCGCTCAATCGATTGCAAGGTATTTCCAAGATGTGGGGCGGCAGAAAGCCCACGGACATCCTAGTCGATCCCGAAGATCCATTGGCGAAGCCATCAGATGCTGGAGCAACTCGGTCAAAAGGGGGGTTGGTCGTTGGGGGAGACGGAGACCATGCCAATGGGGCGGGATCGACGTCGGAGTCGCTGATCCTCTACCGCGGGGGGAACGGAGGATCTCTCCCCATCGCCCCACAAGGAGGGAGAGAGAGGAATAGGCTTCTTCTCGTTTCCCTGGGTGTTGCCATTCTTCTTGCGGGGGGTTTGGCCTTCGGCGGCTACTCCTATTGGAGTCGCCTTCAGGTGCCGGGCTCGATCGCGGATGACGAGTACCATGCCTTCGATCGGACGGTTGCCCAATACGAGAAATGGAGGAATGAGATCCTGGACTGGATCAATGGGAGGAGTAGCGGAGCGGACGGGCCAAGGAAAAAGTTCGGCTTAATCGAGGCAAAAACCCACTTGCCACCCGAGGAAGCGGTCCATGCGTGCCTGCGGCGACATCTTCCCGGCTATGTCGTGATCGATTCGATCGAGCCGCTTGGCTATCGGAAGGTCGGGGGTTTCGAGGAATTGGAATACCGAGTAACCGTTGAATCTCCCATGGATCTTTACATCGTTCCCGCTTTCTCGCCGTCTCCGGACCCCGGTGCTCCAGAGCTCGTCAAGGAAGTTTGGCCGGATCTCCTTTTCGACGCCACCCTCCCGCCCGGAATGGGTTTCCAAGCCGGCGAGAAGGAGAGATACCTTTTGGCCAAGGCCGACCAGAAGCTCTCCTTCTCCTGGAAGGTCGAAAAGGCGCAAATCGTTGATGGCAAATGGAGAATCCTGCGGGTATCTCCTCCGTTGCTGGAGTGGAATAACGGCTTCCTTGCTGCAGCTTTGGACGGAGCGCTGCGCGGCCGGGGAAACTTCCTCGCCCTGTTTTTATGCCAGGGGAAAGATCTTGGAGAATACTCGGCCTCTTATGACCGATGCGTGAGAGAACTCCAGGCACGATATGGAGGCATGGAGGCTGACATCGCGCAAGCGAAGAAGGAGCTGGAGAATGAAGTGACAAAGGCTCCGAAAGGCATCGATCGGGGGATCGACACAGCAGCGGTGGAGAGGGCTGGCGCGGAAGGCTTTAGCGAAGGCATGGATCGGGGTCAGCAGTATAGCGACATCCTTTCCAATTTCGAAGGAACCACCGGTACGGGCGTTATTCCCGATATAGAACCCGTCCTTCCCTTTCTGCATGGGATTTTCGGGCGCGAGAAGGCGAAAAAGGAGGAGATCGCTCGGCAGCAGCGCGCCGCGAGGGCACGATATTATGCTCGGCGAGAGAGACACGCGAGGGAGGCAAGGGAAGCATTGCAAAAGGGCAACGAGTATCAGCAACAGCAAGAGGCGAAGTTTGTTCAATACTATAGAGATCTCGCCAGCAAGAGGGTAGAGGACGTTCGCGCTTTCATCCAAAGAACCGCCATGGCGGAGGATCGGACCAGCAATGGTGGTGGGTTGTAACCAACGAGATGACCTCTCCGTAGCGAACCTGGAATGGTTCCGGGTACTCTATTGGGGAAAGCGTGCGGGTGAGCGGCCTTCGGCCTCAAGCAGATTCGAATCAGCTTGGCAAAAGCGCGGGGATCTCGGGTTCGCCTCGGGCTCCCCGCCGGGGGAGAAAGTCAGGCTTCAGAAGTGGGCGTGGTTGGTGATCTCCCAATGCCACCAGAAGCGGGACCAGGGCGGGAGAACTCCCGGCGCCGCTGGTTCCGCTAAGCCGACTCATGTTTGAAAAAGCCTGAACCGGTCTTCCGCAGGATTTTGAGCGTTGTTCAGTCAGGCGCAACACTTATGCAAAAGGGCGTAGTACATATTGAGTGAATAGAATGTGAATAACGCCTTTTGGTATTCATCGGATGTGCTTGTCATAATGTAGGCATTCGTTTGCAGGAACTTCGCACCCGCCCGGGATGCAAGATCAAACGATCCTTTCTCGCCCGGGAATCCTACCGGGTGAACAAAGAGGTCAAGACGAGGAGCTTGGCCAATCTGACGCGGATGCCGGAAGAAGTCGGGGAGGCGGTCAGAGCGATCTTACTGGGGAAGAACCTGGTGGTGGAGTTGGTTTTGAGGGGAAGCGAAGTCTCTTGAAGGCGATGATCTACGGGCGGCTCCTCTTCCCCTCTTGGGAGCTCGCCCTGCTGGCGGAAGCCCGTGCGACCCATTTGGCCAAGGCTTGCGGGTTGGAGGAGAAGGAGCGGGAAGAGGGCGAGCTTTCCCGGGCGATGGACGGGCCAATGGCGTTTAGAGGAAGATCGGGAGCAAGCCTGGTGCTCTCCGACCTGCCGAACGTCTCCTTCGAAGGGATTGCCCGGAAGATCCAGCCCAATGCGGTAAAGCCCAAGATCACCGGCGGGATCGGCTCCAACTGCTCTTTGCCGCCGCCTCCGATGGCGGGGATTCCGATCCATAGGGAGGCGCTCCGAGGGAACCGGGCGGATCACGCGACGCTGACGGGGCCTTTGGTGACGTTGTGACAAAGGTTCGGGATCCAGGAGACAACCTTCTCTTTCGACGGGGGTCGAGAAGAACCTGAAAGCTCTGGGAGTTCCCTCCCTTCCAACCCCACTTTTGGAGTCGACGAAAAAGATCGGGAAAAACGGGTGGCACGACGAAGCTGCCAAGAGAACTCCAGAATAGCGCATCCTATTGAATACAAACATAATACGCTGTTTACTCGGCGTCACACAAGCGTAACAAAGATGTAACAACTTTGTTACATCCCTTTCCTCGCATCCTGTGGCATAAAGCGGCGGTCAATTCGACATGGTCGGGCGGCCGGGATGCCCGGATGGCGCATCGACCTGCCGCAGTCACCAGGTTTTTTTGACGAGGAGGAGGAATGAAGCACAAGGTCCAGAAAGAGAAGAAGCGCTGGTTTCGTCCAGCGGCTCTCCTCTCTGTGTGGCTCGTGATGATCGTTGCGGTACGAGCGGCCGGGACGGGGGCGGAGAGCGCGGAGGCGGGAAGCGATTCCTCGGCCGGAGAGACGAACGGCCAAGGGCAAGGAGCGGCACAGGCGCCCATTCACGGAAGTGGACAAGCAAAGCAGTCCGGCTGGGAGGGGATCGTCCACCAAACCGAGCCCGAGAAGAACAAAGCGGAAAAAAAGAGCGGCGACGTGCAGATGCAGGAAGTCACGGTTTCCGCAACTTCCGAATGGACTTCGCCCGAGCTGACCTCGGGTGAGCCGAACGCCCCGATTCTTCCGACGACCGCACCCGTCGTTTCGACATTCGGCACGCCGATTAGCGTCATGGATGCGCCGCGGCAGATCACTCCCGTGAACCAGACCCTCCTGAAGGCGGCGGGCACCATCTACCAGGGATACATGGATCCTCTTTCTGTCTCCTCCATTCTCCCCACCGCCTATACCCAGCTGAATTGGGGTATGGGTAACTCGGTGACGATCCGGGGACGGCAGGCTCTTCCCTATATCAACGGCATCGAGATGACGCTTCAAAATGATGCGATGCAGGGTATTCCCTTTAGTTGGAACATGGTAGAAAACATGGACATCCAGGAAGGGCCCGCCAACGCAGTCTTTGGAGAGACTCAGGCCTCCACCGGGAGCGTGAACTATATCACCAAGCAGCCCTATTTCGACCAATACCGCGGCCGGGTTTGGGATACGACCGGCATGTACCAGCAATACCTCTGGGGCGCGGATGTAGGCGGCCCGATCATTCAAGACAAGCTGGGATGGCGTTTTTCCTACATGGGTCAAAACCAAGGGAGCTATTACAACAACATTTATAACGATCAGCAGAACTTCTACCTAGCAGTTGGAGCGAAGCCGTACGACAACTACACGATCGATTTTTACGGCGATTACGGCATGTACAACTTCATGCCGGAGCTGGCCGATCTGATGAACCGCCCGACGAATGCGCTGATTCGGGATGGGCTCTATAACACGGGCGTGGTACCGGGTTTTCCGAATACCGTTGCGCAAGGAGGCCCGTTCACCGGCTCCCCCCTCAACCCGGCTTTCAATACGTATGCGGGGCCCCTTATGGGTGTGAGCCGGCGTGCGACGATCGCAAGCCCCTATGGAGGCGGCCAGGGCGCTACCGGCTTGGCGCAGCTCATCCAGACGATCAAGGTGAGCGACGACGTGCAGATCGTGAATAACTCGATGCTCTGGTATACGAGGACCCAGTGGCTCGAGCCGGAGCTCTACGCGATGCAGTACACTCCGGGAGATTACGAATTCGATAACCGAACGGAAATCCGCTTCACCCTGGATCCACTCGCCGAAGAATCGCAGAAGGAATCCGAGAAGGAAAAGACCAAGGAAGAAAAGGGCTTGGAGAACGTCTTCGGGAAGCTCCTGCTCAAAAGCAGCGTCGATACCGGCATCGAATGGCATTACCAGTACAACAACGACTATTTCTCCGAAAGCGCTTGGGCCTACGGAAACTCTTGGAGCCTGGTAAATCCAATCAATCCCGCTTTCGCGAATCCCGCGATGTTCTATCTTCCCGGCACCAAGCAGTTCAACTCCTTTATCAACAATCCGAAAGCGGCTTTCGGAGGCCTTTGGCACGTTCCCGGTGCTCCCGCGAACTACTATTACGAGCCGCTCAACGGACCCTCCGGATCTACTTTCGGTCAATATTGGTCGATCGCACCCTTCTACCAGCACAATCTGGATATCACGGATAAGTTCAGCGTCTATTTTGGAGCCCGCGTGACCGGATATTTCTGGGATTACTCGACGCCCCAAGGTCCTGCGGGAATGCCGCAAATCCCAGGATTGACGAGCGCCAGCTTGAACCAGTCATCCTTGGCGCCGCTGATCAATATCAGCCCGGTCTACAAACCGTTCCCATGGATGAGCACCTATTTCAATTATAACTGGTCCTACGTGAACAATGTGGCGGTGATCGGCGGCGCGGCTCCTACTTTCGATGCCGCCTCCTTCCGCCTGCTCAATCAGCTCATCGAAGGAGGCGTGAAGTTTAACCTCCTCAATGATAAGCTCTTCATCACCGGTGCCGGCTTCAACCAGTACCAGCAGCTCAACAATCTGGGAGCCCCACCGTCGCCCGCGACCATCAACGGTTTCGAGGTGAACGTCTCCTATCAGCCGAACAAGAACTGGTGGGCCAAGGCGGGCTACATCTACATGCACGGCACGGAGAACTGGAGCTTCTTGCCCCACGGGCCGAGCATGCGTCAGGACTATTCGACGGCGATGGCCCTCCAGCAGATGTGGGCGCTCAACACCAATGTCGGCTTGCCTTCCGGGGTCTACAACATGATCGGCTTCCCGGAGCAATATGCGAGCGCGACGATCTGCTATACGTCAGATATCGGGATCGGTGCTCAAGTGCAAGGAATCGTGATGAGCGATCAGTACCTCGATTATTTCTACAACACCTACATCCCGACGCAGTACATTCTCAATGCGCAGCTCTTCTATTCAAATCCGCGCTGGGAGGCCCGGCTCTACATTTACAACTTTACGAACAACAACTACTGGCTGCCATTCGGACTCGGTTCCGCCGGCAGCCGTGCGTTCAACGAAAGCTCGATCGTGGCGGGGTGGCCCTTTTGGGTCGAGGGCTCGGTTGCGATCAAATTTTAGGAAGAGCATCCGTAAAGCTCGGTTCGTCGCCGCAAGGGAAGGCGGGGGAAGGGCCTCCGCCTTCTCCTTTCACCTCTCACGGACCGAAGATCGGTTTCCGGAGCGATTCGCCGCTTGCCTGCAATGGATGCGCGGCGGTAGGGAACTCTGTGGGCTTGCGAGGGAATCGGGGAAGCATGGGCTCTGTGGTCGCAAGAAGGTGTCGCGCGCATGAGGACGCGCATGAGGAAGGATGAAGGAGAGGCGAAATAGTAGGGGATGGCGGAGTGGCGCTCTGCTGTGGCTCGGAGTTTGCGCATTTTCCTTTGGCATCGTTTCGAGGGCAGACGCCGGGGCGGAAGTTTGGGAAAGCCGTCTTGTCGATCTTCGGGTAGTGACGAGGAGCGGAGGGGAGCGGGCCGTTCGAGGCATTGTCGTATCGGCGGACGGACGGTTGCTTACCGTGATGTCGGGTCTGGAAGACGCATCGCGGATCGAAGCCAAACGCTGGAACCTCCGGCCCGTGCGCTGTGCGGGCTGGCTTGCGGCAGATCCTGGAACGGGTCTCGTGCTTTTGCAGATCGAGGGGGCCGATCTATCGGCGGTACGGATCATTGCGCCGGACAACCTGCCGCCCGAAGGAGGGGAGACATTCACCGTCCCTCGGCCGAGTCCGGAGGAGCCAAAAGAGGAGGCGGCCTTTTTGCGGCTTGCAGGACCGGCGCTCCCCGCGGGGAAGGAGAATCTTCTTTGGCTGGGCGGAAAGGTCGAAGGGATTCTCGTGGGGAGCCCGGTTTTTAACGAGCGGGATCAATTCGTCGGCCTTGTCAGAGAGGTGGACCCCGACAATCACCGTCTCGGGGTCGTCAGGGTGAGTGCGCCATTGGAAATGCTCGACCGCGCCGACCTAGCGGCGGAAGCGGCGGCCCTTCGGCAAGGTTTGGAAAAGTTGGCGGCACGGGGACGCGAGCCCGCCTTGATGACGACTCCGGCGTGGCGCGACCTGCAAGCGGCCGTTGGACCCAAGGAGGCCGAAGCGGCTGCGGATCGCATCGTCGCGGTAGCGCCGCGTTCGCCGTCGGCTTGGACGGCCGCGGCTTTTGCCTACTTGCAGGCCCGAGCACTGGAAAAAGCGGAATTTGCGGCCAGAAAGGTTGTTGCATTCTTTCCCGAAGACCCGTCGGCGCTGCTCTTGCTCGGGCAGATCGAAGCGACGCAAGGCCGCTATGGGCCCGCGGTCGACACCATCCTGGAGGCGAAGGAACGGGGAGCCTCAACGGCGGATGTCTCGCTCCTGCTGGGAAAGTGTCTTCTCGCCGAGCGGCAATGGGAAAAGGCTTCCGATGAATTTCGCGCTTACTTGCGCTTCCGGCCTCGGCATACGTCCGCTTGGCTGGCGCTCGGAGAAGCGTTGCTAAAATCGCAGAATTGGGAGGAAGCCGCAAAAGCCTATACCCGGGCGGCACGGCTCAATCCCCAATCGGTTCGCGCCTGGGCGGGAATGGCCGAGAGTTATCGGCAAGGGAAGCGATGGGAAGAAGCGGCTTCGGCCTGCACCGAGCTGACGCTATTGGAACCGAAGAACAGCGGGGCCTGGTTTAACTTAGGCCTGGCACTTTTGCACAGCGAGCAGCTCCCGTTTGCCCGCGCTTCCTTCCTCCGCGTGGTCCAGCTCAATCCGAAAGATCGGGATGGTTGGTTCAACCTTGCGGTCTTGAGCCACCGAGCTCGCGATGCCCGCACGGCGATCCAAGCATATCGGAAGGCGCTCGAAGTCGATCCAACCTTCGGCGCGGCCTGGTTCAATTTAGGCGTCATCTATCGGGAGATCCGTCGATATGACGATGCTTCCCTGGCTTGGAAGAAGGCCGAGGCGTTTTTGCCCGGCGACGTTCGCCCGATGGCGAATCTCGCCTTGCTGGAAGATGCGCTCCGCCGCCCTTCGGAGCGCGACCTGGAGCTGCAAAAGCTCGAACAGGTCGATCCCGGACTCGCGCAGCAGATTCGATCTCAGATCGCCCTCAACGCGCGGCAATCTCGGTAACGAAGGAAGCGGGAGCGTAGCCTTTTTCGCTTGTCGGGATTCCCCGAAAAGACGCAGGATGCGGCCTGATGAGAGTTCGTTCGCTTGTTCTTGCGCTTGCCGTATTCCTAGGAATGGAAACCGTGAACGCCCAGGACGGGTTTCCTCCGGCGCCGGAGGGGGCAACCCCGAGCGAGGAAAATGTCGTTACGACCCCGTCGGGCCTCAAATATATCGATCAGGTGGTAGGGCGCGGCAATCCTGTCCAACCTGGGAAACGGGTCACCGTCGACTACGTCGGGAAGCTCGAGGATGGAAAAGTCTTCGACAGCTCTCAAGCCCACGGAAAGCCCTTCACCTTCGTCATGGGTCAGCGTGGGGTCATTGCCGGCTGGACAGAAGGAATCGCCACCATGCGCGAAGGGGGAAAGCGCAAGCTGATCATTCCGCCGCAACTCGGATACGGAGAGGAGGGGGCGGGAGACGTGATTCCACCCAATGCTGTGCTCCTCTTCGACATCGAAGTGCTCAAGGTAGAATAGGAGCGGGGCTTTCCCTCGTCTCGGAAAAACGATCCTTTTTATCTTGCGAGAACGATCTCCCGCTTGCAGCGTAAGAGAGAGGAATGAAGACCACCCTGATCAGTCCCAAGATCGTGCCCGAATTTCATCGTCAGATCGGGAGCGAGTTGGAGGCGTTTTTGCAATATCTGGCGATTGCCGCCTATTTCGAGAAGGCGGCCTTGCCTAGGCTCGCGGCGCACTTCGCACGCCAAGCTGAGGAAGAGCGAGGACACGCAATGCGTTTTCTCCAACTTCTGGTCGACAACGATGCGGATGTGGCGATTCCGGCGATCCCCGCTCCGGAAGCGCAATTCAAGGATGCCGAGCAGGCGGCGGCACTCTCTTTGGAACGAGAACTGCGTGTCACTGAGGAGATCCATTCCCTGTTGCGGCTGGCTCGCCAGGAGAATGATTTCACCTCCGAGACATTTCTCCACTGGTTCGTGAAGGAGCAGCTCGAAGAGGTCTCCTCGGCCGATCAGTTGCTCAAAATGATTCAGAGAGCGGGGGATCGGCGTCTGTTGCTGGTGGAAGACTTTTTGACTCGATCCGACCAGACGAAGCTAACCAAGGAGAAGGCTAGCGAAGGCAGTTAGAAGGAAGTGAGCGGTGGTCGGATACGGCTGTCCTGATGCCATGTTCTGGCGTCGTCGTTTTCTCGGTTGCGGATAAAGCGACAAGCGCACCCGTAGCTCAATTGGATAGAGCGTTGGCCTCCGGAGCCAAAGGTTGCAGGTTCGACCCCTGCCGGGTGCACCAGTAAGAGACGGAAGGGGTTGGGTCGGCTCTCCGTTCGGGGGAAAAGCCTTGTCGTTGCGGACGAGGAGGGATCCTCCGATCCGGCTCATGACTCTTGACACAAGCGGACGAATTCCGTTCGCTACCGGGCACGAGATGTCCCGTTCGGGCGGATCGGGGGCAGCCATTCCTCGTGCTCCACCGAAGGGAATGAGGAAGGAGGAACGATGAATTGGGAACAAGTTGGGGCGCTGATCGGGGCGGTTGTGGCGGTGGTTTTTCTCGGTTTTACCCTGCTCGCAATGCGACTGAAGCGCCTGATGACCAGGCTGGAGGAGGTATCGCACGACGTGTCGGAGGCGCGGGCCGATATCCGCGCATGGGAGAAAGAGCTTCGCACCGTGCGAGCGGAAGCCCAGAACACGAGGGGAGAAGTACAAAGCACTCGTGGCGAATTGCAGAGCTTACGGACGGAAATGCACGATCATTGGGCGACGATGGGGAGCGTCAAGCAGGCCCTTCACCGGGTTCTGCTCGACCAAGCGAGTGCGGGGAGCGCTCTCCCCGCTTCCACTTCGGCGAACCTCCCATCCGAACCGGCGGGTATGCCGTCG
>NZ_CABFUZ020000172.1 GCF_902143385.2 Methylacidimicrobium cyclopophantes | reverse complement strand
GCTTGCGCGGCGCCTGCCGGTATTTCTGACGCAAGAGCAGACCTTGCGGCTCCTGGGGGCGCCCCGGAGAAAATGGGAAAGCCGGGCAGAGCGGCGATCCGTTCGTGGACCGCTCTGGAAAGAGTGGCAGATGCAGCGGGATGTGGCTTGGCTCGAGGTTCTCTATGGTGCCGGGCTCCGCTTGCGCGAGTTGACGCGCTTGCGCTGGAAGGACTTCGACCCAGAGCGCCAACTGGTCCGGGTGGTTGGGAAAGGAGGCAGGGAGCGGATCTGTCCGCTCGGCCCCGCAGCCACCGAGGCGATCCTTCGTTATCGGGAACTCTGCCCCTTTTCAGCCGATGCGTTGTTCGTCTCTGGACGAGGAAGGCCTCTTTCTCCCCGCTTCATCGAAGCGGCTTTCCGGCAATACTTGGAGGAATCGGGCATCGACGGCGCCTACAGCCCGCACAAGCTCCGGCACAGCTTTGCGACGCATCTGCTCAACAATGGCGCCGACTTGCGAAGCGTGCAGGAGCTGCTCGGCCACGTTCGCCTTTCGACTACTCAGATTTACACGGGGGTTTCCCCGCAGCGGCTGCGCGAGGTCTACCAGGCGACCCATCCCCGGGCCTAGCTTCTCGTGAAGGTTCCCCTGCTGCGTTGGTGCTACCGGTTGGCTTTTCCGGTCGTTGCCGGCGTGCTGAGCCCCTATTATGTCTTGCGGCTTTCCAAGCGCGGAAATCCTCGGGAGGGCTTGGCCGAGCGGATGGGCTTCTATTCGCCCGCGACCCGCTCGCGGATCGGCAAGGGCGTGGACCTCTGGATCCATGCCGTGAGCGTCGGAGAAGTGCTCGTAGCGCTCGCTCTGCTGCGGGAACTGAGGAAGCAGTCGCCGGAGCTCCGAGTCGCGCTGACCGTAACGACGATCACGGGACGGAGGGTCGCTCTGGGCGCGAACGATCCAGGAACGACGGTTCTGTGGAGTCCGATCGATTTCCCGGGTGTCGTGAAACGGGCCTTCGCGCTCTTGCGTCCTCGCGCCTTGGTGCTGGTGGAGACGGAAGTTTGGCCCAATTACCTCTGGGAAGCAAAGCGCCGCAAGGTTCCGGTCCTCTTGCTCAATGCCCGTCTGTCGCCCGAGACCGAGCGTTGGTACCGACGTTTCCCGGAGGTCTGCCGGCCGATTTTGCGGGAGCTCTCCCTGGTGTTGGCGCAGGCTCCGGAGGATGTCGACCGCCTGGTGGGAGCCGGCTTTCCGCCCGAGCGCATCTTCGTGACGGGGAATCTCAAATATGACGTCGCGAATCTGGCCAGCGGAGGAGCCGAGCCCCCTCGCGCTTGGTGGGATCGGAGTGGGTGGCCCGCGGACGCCCTGATCCTTCTGGCGGGCAGTACCCATCCGGGAGAAGAGGAGATCCTGCTCGATCTCTACCGGAAGGCGCGGCAGCGGTATCCGAATTTGCGCCTGGTTCTGGCTCCGCGCCATGTGGAACGGAGTGGCGCAATCGAGGCGCTCTGTCGAAAGGCGGGACTCTCCGTCGTTTTGCGCACCGAATTGGGGAAAGGTTCGGTGAGAGCTTCCTCGCCGGACGTGCTCCTGCTCGATACTACGGGAGAGCTCCGTTTCCTGTACGGGAAAGCAACCGTGGTATTCATCGGGAAGAGCCTCTGTGCCAAGGGGGGACAGAACTTTTTGGAGGCGGCTTGCGCGGGGAAACCGATTCTGGTCGGACCGAACATGCAGAATTTCGAGATGCTCGTGCGGGAATTCCGCAATGAGCATGCCATCCTTCAGACGTCGGATCGGACCGAGCTCGGGTTGCGCTTGGAGGAGCTTCTCCGTTCGAAAAGCTTGCGGGCGGAGTTCGGCAAGAGGGCGCACGCGATCTTTGTGAGAAACGTGGGTGCCGCAGCCCGTGCGGCGGCCATCGTTTCCGGGCTTCTGCGGACGCGATCGGGAGATCCGCCCGTCGAGTCGTAGCAACAAAAAGGCGATCGTTTCTGGATATTTGACAGGAGGGCGGATTCTCTTCCAAGATGAGGAAGAATGACCGAGCTTGCGCAAAGGACGGTCGTCCGGGGGCTAGCCCTCTCGGTGGAGGGGCTCTCCTATTCCTACGGGAATCGGACGGTCCTCGATCGCCTCTCCTTCCAGGTGGAGCAAGGGGATCTGATCGGGATTTTGGGTCCGAACGGAAGCGGCAAGACGACTCTCTTCCGTCTCCTGTCCACTCTTTACGCAGCCCCTTCCGGGATGATCACCCTGGCAGGTTGCTCCTATCCGGCACAGGTTGCCGCCGCTCGGCGACGAATGGGCGTGGTCTTCCAGTCTCCCAGCCTCGATAAGAAGCTTACCGTTTCGGAAAACATGTTCCATCAAGGGCATCTCTACGGATTACGGGGAGGGCTCCTGCGGAAAAGAGTCGGGGAGCTGCTCCGACTCTTCGGACTGGAAGAAAGGGCGCAGGATCTGGTCGAAACCCTTTCGGGCGGACAGCAGCGGAGGGTCGAGGTGGCCAAGGCGCTGCTCCACGAGCCGGAACTGCTGCTTCTGGACGAGCCGAGCACCGGGATCGACCCGGCGGCGCGACGGGATTTTTGGCGCCATCTCTTTGCTCTCAAGGAGCAGAAGGGGCTGACCATTCTCGTGACGACCCATCTCTTGGATGAGGCCGAGCGGTGCGATCGGCTTTTAATCTTGGATCGGGGGAAGAAGGTAGCGTGGGAGACCCCGGGCCGGCTCCGCGCTCTCATTCCCGGGTCGGTGCTTTCGGTCCGGTCGCCCAAGCTCCCCGAGATCGAGGAAGAACTCAAGCGCCTTTGGGCGGGAAGGATGATTCGGCGAAGCGACGGAGCCTTGCGAATCGAGCCACGCTCCGAAGAGTCGGTCGAAGAGGCCATGCGGGCCGCCGCCGATCTCCTCC
>NZ_CABFUZ020000171.1 GCF_902143385.2 Methylacidimicrobium cyclopophantes | reverse complement strand
GGCGGGCGCCGCCCTCGGCTCCCTTTTCATTCAAGCGATCCCAGCGATCTACGCCAAGCGAGCCTTCGCGGTTTTTCTCCTCTACGCGGCCTATCGACTCTGGCGCTGAAGCGCGAAAACAAAGAGACCGGGGAGCGGCCGTCGCGTCCGCTCTACCGGTACCAGGCGCGCCATTCGACATGGAGCCGGGCGGCGGTAGTCACACGAACGCCCCCATTATGAATGTTCCACCAGACTTCTGTTCCCTGGGTCCGATAGCCCGGAGGGGAGATCCGGAAGAAACGGTGGAAGAAGTCTTCGTAGGTATAGGCCGGGGTTGCGGAACTCCGGCCGAAGGCGGGGAATGTCCGGTATCTCGCATACATCGGGCCGAGATCGACGACCACCTGCAGATCTTCGAGTGGCGGGCGAAATCCGGTAAAGCCCCAGGTATCCTCGAAAACGTCGATTCTCGCCTCGGGATTCGCTGGAAGAACCCGTTCTACGTATTCGTAAACGATTTGCAGCGTTTCGCCGGAGGCGGCGAAAACGGTGAAATAGTCGTCCTGCCCGAGTTTCCGGCAGCGGAGGGGCTGATCGTTGCGCCAAACGCGGAAGCGCTCGGTCGGAAAGCGCGGAACTTCCGTATGGCTCATGGTGAAGGACTGATCCGGACCCCAGTTGTACAACCGAAGGGAGACGAGGCATCGCACCGCGGGCTGCCACGAACTGCGCGCGGGCCGAGATTCCCGGAGAAACACGGTGTAATGCTGCTGCGCCCCAACCAGCTGAACCCACCGGCCTTCCGCAGCGGCTCTCTTGCCCGTCCACCCAAGGGAGCACAAGAGAACCAAGCCAAGGGGGGCCGACCGAGGAAGCAAACCGACGAAGGAAGTCGTCCTCGCCCCGAAAGAGCCGCGAGCCGTCATATCCTACCGGTACCAAGCCTGCCACTCGACCCGCAGCTTCGGGAAGGAATGCATCCGCTCCTCGCCAACATCCTGAAAGCGCCACCAAATTTCGGTGCCGCGGCTCTGATAACCGAGCGGGGCGACTCGGAAGATCCGGTTAAAGAAGGTCTGATACGGAAGGGCCGGGGTGGAAGGACTTTCCCCGAAACCAGGGGAAGCTTGATACTGCGTATACATCTGACCGAGATCGACTACGATCCACCAATCTTCGAGCGGCGGCCGGTATCCGAGGAACCCCCATGTATCCTCGAAAACATCGACCTTCCTCGCTGGATCGTGGCTCAACACCTCCTCGACATACTCATAGGTAACGCGCACGCTTTCTCCCGCGCCGAAGTAGACGCCGTAGAAGTCCTGCGCTCCTACGCCGGGAAAGACCCTTCTTTGGAACGGAATGGGTACTTGATTGCGCCAAACCCGGAATTGGATGTTCGGGTAGGAAGGACGTTCCCCATGGCCCATAGGCACTCGCTGGGCGGATCCCCAATTTCGGAACTGGAGATAGACCAAACATCGCACGTACGGTCGCAAGGGCCCTTGCCCGGAACGCGACTTCGCCAGGAAGAGAGTGTAGTACTGCCGAGCCCAGACGAGCTGGATCGGCAAGTCGAGATCCCGAGCGGCCGAGATCTGCGGAAGGCCGCCGATCCAAAGCGCGACGAGCGCGGAGAGCATACAAGCCCGACAGGGGGCTCGCGACAACGGTCGAAAATCCGTGGCGGGCGGCATAGCGTCTCCGTCAGAGAGCGTAGCAGCCCAAATCCTCGATCCCAATCATCACCTCGGGGAAAACAGTGGTTTGCCAATCGGAAAGGAAGGCGGGGATACGATTGCTCCGCTTCCAACCAGCCGGTGCCGGCATTTCGGTTCCCCCGAAGCAACTCGGGATCGACAGAAAAAGGATGTCGTTTCTATGGTTCAGAAATGGCTCCAAGCGACAGGAACCCGTCCGCTCCGGCCGACTCGGTCCTCGAAACCTTAGCCGATTATTTCGCAAAGTCCGTCGACGAACCCACCGCGCGGGATGCAGCCCGGCTCTGCCTCTTCGACGCCTTGGGATGCGGCATACGCGCTTTGCGGGAGCCGGAGTGCTGGAAGCTGCTCGGTTCGGGGATCCCCGGGCTTTCGTACTACGTCCCAAAAGGAGTCCCGGTTCCTGGACTGAAGATCGTACTCGACCCACTCGCGGCCGCCCGAAGCATCGGAACGGCCATCCGTTGGCTCGATTATAACGACACCTGGCTCGCTGCCGAATGGGGGCATCCTTCGGATAACCTCGGAGCGATCTTGTCGGCGGCCTACCATGCTTCGCAACTTCGCCTCGGCCAGGGCAAGCCTCCCCTAACAATGCGATCGGTCCTGGAAGCTATGGTTCAGGCCTACGAAACGCAAGGGGTTCTCTCGCTGGAAAATTGCTTCAATCGGGTCGGACTCGACCACACCTTGCTCGTGCGCGTTGCCTCGACGGCCGCAAGTTGTCGCCTCCTCGGTTGTGCGAGGGAAGAGACGATCAACGCCCTCTCCAACGCCTGGGCCGACGGCGGTTCCCTGCGAGTCTATCGACACGAGCCCAACGTCGGCTGGCGCAAATCCTGGGCTGCCGGCGATGCAACGAGCCGAGGGCTCTTCCTCGCCTTCCTCTCGCAACTGGGGGAGGGGGGCTATCCGACTGTCCTTTCCGCCCCGCACTGGGGCTTCTGCTCCGTCTTCCTGAGCGGCGAGCCGATTCGGATTCCCCAGAATCTCGGCAGCTTCGTCATCCGCAATATCCTCTTCAAGGTCTCCTATCCGACCGAATTTCACGCGCAGACCGCCGTCGAGGCCGCCTACCAGCTGGCTGCCGTGGTACGAAATCGATGGGAGGCGATCTCCCGGATCGAGATCACGACGCACGAGGCGGCTCTCCGCATCATCTCGAAGAGCGGTCCGCTCCGTAATCCAGCAGACCGGGACCATTGTATTCAATACGCCGTTGCGGTCGCACTCCTACGCGGAACGCTCCAAGCGGAGGATTTCGAAGAGGCGACCGCTTCCGATCCGCGCATCGACGTATTGCGGGAAAAGATGATCGTCCAGGAAGAGAAACGATTCAGCAAGGAATATCTGGACCCGAACAAGCGGTCGATCGCCAACTCAGTCCAGATCTTCTTTGCCGATGGAACCGCCTCGGAAAAAGTGACCGTCGAGTACCCGCTGGGGCACCCCAAACGGCGCAGGGAGGCGCTCCCGCTACTGGAGGAAAAGCTCAAAACTAATCTCGCCACGCGCTTTCCGGCTCGAAAGGTCGAGCAGCTCTTCGAGCTGTCGCAAGACCTGGAACGAGTGGAGGCGATGTCGGTCCCGGAATTCCTGGAGGTTTGGAGAGCGTAGCAACTCCTCGTCCCGGGCTTCCCCGCAATACCGTCTTCCGAGGATCCGGGCGCCCTACCCAAGAGAGAGAATCGGCGAAAGATGCGGCTATCCGCTCCATGGCAGGGCAGAGGGACGATTGCCTTTGCCTCTCCGGGCCCGTAAAAAGAAGAGAGAGAATCAAACGGATCGCCAGAAGCCTATGGACAACTTTCCCGCCGCCTCGTTCGCCCAGCGCATCGGAGGCACTCGAATCGGTAGAGAGACCGAAATCTATAAGTTCGAAAAGATCAAGCGCGCCAAACGAGCGGCCCGCGAACAGCATCCGGAGATCGAATTGCTCGATCTCGGGGTCGGAGAGCCCGACGAGATGGCCCCGATCGAGATCGTCGAACGGTTGGCCGAAGAAGCGCGGAAGCCTGAGAATCGAGGCTACGCCGACAACGGCGGTCCTCGGCTCAAGGAAGCGGCAGCCCGGTATCTCGCACGCGTTTGCGGAGTTTCCGCCGATCCCGAGACGGAGATCTGCCATTCCATCGGCTCCAAGGCGGCTCTCTCGATCCTGCCCGCCTGCTTCGTCGACCCGGGTGATGTGGTCCTGATGACGGTTCCGGGTTATCCGGTCTTCGGAACACATGCGCAATACTACGGAGGGCAGGTCTTTTCTCTCCCTCTGCTGGAAAAGAACTCCTTTTTGCCCGATCTGGAATCGGTGCCCACCGATGTGCTTCGACGGACCAAGGTGCTCGTGCTCAACTATCCGAACAATCCCACCGGAGCCACCGCAACACGCTCATTCTTCGAGGAGGTCGTCGCATTTGCCCATCGCCACCGAATCGTCGTCATTCACGACTTTGCTTACGCAGGCTTGGTCTTCCGAGGGTCGCCCTTGAGCTTCCTTTCGGTGCCGGGGGCCAAGGAGGTCGGCCTCGAGCTTCATTCGGCCAGCAAGAACTTCAACATGACCGGATGGCGCTGCGGCTTTGTCGTCGGCGACTCGCGGCTCGTTCGGGCTTATGCCGCCGTCAAGGATCATACCGACTCGGGCCAATTTCTGGCCATTCAGCACGCCTTTGCCTACGGCTTGGATCATCCGGAAATCACACAGCGGATCGCTGAAAAGTATTCCCGGCGCATGGACCTTCTGGTTGGGGCCCTGAGCCGACTAGGCTGCCCGGCGCGCAAACCGGACGCTTCGTTCTTCCTCTATACGCCCGCACCCCGCTCCGCGACCACGGCGCAAGGGGAGATTTTCTTTCCGACCGCGGAGAAGGCGGCGGAATGGCTCATCACCGAGCGGCAGATTTCGACCGTTCCGTGGGACGATGCCGGCGCCTACCTGAGGTGGAGCGTGACCTTCTCCGCGCAAGGGGAAGAAGAGGAGCGTCGGGTCGTCGCCGAACTGGAAAAGCGGTTGGCCGCCACCCGCTTGCGATGGAAGTAACTCCTCCCTTCTCCGGTTCAGAAAGAAACGGAGGTTGTACTCCCCGGTCGCCCGACTTGTCCCTTGCAGAGGAGGCGGCGGAGTTCTTTTCTCCTCGGGGGCCTCTCTCCTCCGCCCGTCACTTCGAATTCCGGCCCCAGCAGCAGCGCATGGCAAGGGCGGTGGCCGAGGCTTTGGAGGAGAAGGGCGTTCTCGCAGTCGAAGCGGGCACGGGGACCGGTAAGAGCCTTGCTTACCTCTTCCCGGCCCTCCGCTGCGCGCGCAAGCTGGGGCGGCGCGGAATGATCTCCACGCACACGCTCAATTTGCAAGCGCAACTCTTCGGCCGAGATCTGCCTTTTCTTCTTCGCACCCTGTCGGATTCGTTCACGGTGGTGCTCCTCAAAGGAAGGAGGAACTATTTTTGTCCCCGCCGGATCGATCAAGCGCTCCGTTACGGCAGGGATCTTTTCGCGCCTCGGGAAAGCGAGGAAATCGCCCGAATCGCCCAGTGGTCCTTTGCAACAAAAACCGGCTCTTGGGAAGAGCTCGAGCCCCCTCCCGAGCCCGGCCTTTGGAGCCGCCTCTGCTCCGAACCGCAGCTCTGCACCGCAAGAACCTGTCAGGACAATCCGCGTTGCTTCTATCAGCGACTCCGAGAACAAAGTGCCGAGGCCGACCTCACGATCGTCAACCATGCACTCTTCTTCTCTCTGCTTGCCGGAGGTCTCGGTTCCGACCCGAGCGAAGATCTCTCCTTCGCCAAGGATTTCGTCATCTTCGACGAAGCTCATCAGGTCGAAACGGTCGCCGCCCGGCATCTCGGCCTCTCTCTCTCCGAGAAGGAGACGAAATCTTTCTTGCACAGGCTCTACCATCCTCGAACCGGCCGAGGACTCCTCCCGCTAGTACGAGCAAGGGATTCGATCCAAAAGACTCGGGAGGTCCTTGCCACTCTCTCTGCCCTCTTCGACAGCCTGCGCGCCTCCATCAGCGGGTCGAAAGGGCGGGAGGTCCGCATCCTTCGGCCGGATTGCGTGCCGAATATCCTGGACGTCCCGTTGGCAGAGTTGGCGGAATCCATTCAGGAGGCGGCCTCGAAAGCCACCGATCGAGATCTCAAGCGCGAAATCGAGGACCATGCCCGGAAGACGATCGGCTTGCGGGCTTCCTTTTCCGCCTTCCTGAGCCATTCCCTATCCGATCATGTCTACTGGATTGAGACTCCGGAGCACGGTCCCCCGGATGGCATGCGGCTGGAGGCCGTGCCGCTCTCTGTCGCATCCCTGCTGGAACGACTGCTCTACCAGGGTGAACGCACCCTCGTCTTCACCAGTGCCACGCTGACGATCGGCGGAAAGTTCCACTACTTCCAAAAGAAACTCGGCCTCCAGGAGCCGAGAACTCTCCTCCTCGACTCTTCCTTCGATTACGCACGCCAGATGAAGATTTGTGTCCCCCGCCGAATCCCCGATCCGTCGGAAGGCGCTGCCTATGAAGTGGCATTGGCGGCGTGGATCCGATATTTCACCGCCCGAAACTGCGGCTCCGCTTTCGTCCTCTTTACCAACCGGAGAACGCTGCTGGGTCTGGCTTCTCAGCTCGCACCCTTCTTCGAAGAAAAAGGATTCCCACTCCTCGTCCAAGACGGGACGGCCGACCGTCATCGGCTCCTGGAACGCTTCCGAACCTCTCCGGGCGCGGTTCTCTTCGGGGCGGACAGCTTCTGGCAAGGCGTGGACGTCCCGGGAGAAGCGCTTTCCTGCGTGATCCTTACTCGGCTCCCTTTCGGAACGCCGGATCACCCGCTCGCGCAGGCGAGAGCGGAACGGTTGCAGGCGGCGGGAAGCGATCCGTTCCTTTCCTATTTTCTCCCAGAGGCTCTCCTCAAGTTTCGCCAAGGGATCGGCCGGCTGATTCGGAGCCGAGAGGATCGCGGCACGGTAGCCATTTTGGATTCCCGGATCCTGACCAAGGGGTACGGCCGCTCTTTCTTCGGCGTCCTTCCCGACTGCCCCGTCGAGATCCTCGACCAGGACCCCCCGATCGCCTAACCTCAGAGTGCTGCCTCTGTTTCTTCCATGCCGCAACTGACGCTGAAACCTCCTTATCCGCCACGCATAGTCTTCGAGAACGACGACTTCCTCGTCGTCGACAAGCCTCCCTTTCTTCTCTCCCATCCGACCCGGCGAAACGACCGCCCCAGCGTGCTCAGTTGGCTCACCCAAGAGAGGAACGGAGCCTCGTTCTTCCTGGCCAATCGACTCGATCGAGAAACCAGCGGGCTGGTGCTAGTCGGCAAGGATGCGGCAGCCGCTTCCGCGCTCGGCCGACTCATGGAAAAGAGGCTCATCGAAAAGGAGTATCTTGCCATCGTCTGGGGGAGGTTGGCCTGCGATTTCCTGCGGATCGACGCTCCGTTAGGCTATATAGGAATTTCCGAGGGGAATCCGGTCGCGATCCGGCAAGGAATCCGTGCCGAAGGGGCACCGGCGATCACGGTCTTACGCTCCCTTTGTTCCGGAGAAGAAGTGAGCCTCCTGCGCGCCTTCCCGAAAACCGGCCGCCTCCATCAGATTCGAGTCCATCTTTCCGCCATTCGCCACCCGGTCGTCGGCGACAAGATCTATGGGCCGGACCCGAATTGTTTCCTGCAATTTGCCGCTCATGGCTGGACTCCGGAGCTCGCCGAACGTCTCTGTCTCAATCGCCATGCGCTCCATGCCTCGCGTCTTTCCTTTCGGTGGCAAGGGAAAGAGGTGGCCGTCGCCGCCCCTCTTCCTCCCGATCTGACCGGATTTCTCCGAGAGCGCGGAATCGCCCACCATCCGGCCTGATCCTGCGAAGCGGAAGCCCGCTTCAGTCGGCGCCAAAGAACCGTTTAGCCCGTTGCAGAAATCCTTCCTGCTGCGGATGGGTATCGGGATTGCAGCTGGCCGCAAAGGCTTCGAGCTTCTGCCTCTGCTCCGCGTTGAGACGCGTGGGAACCTCGATTGTGACTCGGACCAGCAGATCGCCGATTCCTCGCCCGTGGACATCGGCCACCCCGCGCCCGCGAAGGCGGAAGACCTGCCCGCTCTGCGTTCCGGCGGGGATCTTCAGGGTGGCTTTTCCAACGAGGCAGGGAACGGTTACCTCTCCGCCCAGGGCAGCCTGAACGAAGCTGATCGGCATGTCGCAATAGAGATCGTTGCCCTGCCTTTCGAACACCTCATGCCGCCGAACGTGGACAACCACGTAAAGATCGCCCGAGGGTCCGCCTGAGGCGCCGCTCTCACCATAACCCGCCAGACGCAGCCGATATCCGTCATCGATGCCGGCAGGAATCTGGATATTCATCTCCGCCGTCTGTTTGACCCTACCCTCTCCCCGACATGTGGGGCAAGGCCGCTCGATCACGGATCCCGTACCGTGACAGCGCGGACAGGTCTGCGCGACGGTCAAAAAGCCTCGGGTGACCCGGACTTGGCCCTGACCGTGGCAGGTAGGACAGCCCTTCCGAGCCGACCCCGAGGCTACCCCGGTGCCTCCGCAAACCGCACAGCTCTCCAACTTGGGAAAGGCGATATGTTTCTCGCAGCCAAGGGCGGCCTCCTCGAAATCGATCTCCAAGTCGCACCGGAGATCGGCTCCCCTCTCCTGCCGGGACCGCTTGCTTCCCCCGACACCAAAGGCCTCTTCGAAAAGGCTGCCGAAAAGACCCTCCCCGAAAAGACCGGACCCTCCGAAAACCTCCCGAAAGATTTCGAAGGGGTCGTGAAAGCCCGGGCCCGTAGCACCCCCCTGCGCTTCGAATGCCGCGTGGCCGAAACGATCGTAGGCCGCCCGCTTTTCGGGATCGCTCAAGATCTCGTAGGCTTTGCTCAGCTCCTTGAACTTCTCCTCTGCAGCGCTATCTCCCGCATTGCGATCGGGGTGATATTTCAAGGCCAGCTTTCGATAGGCCTTCTTGATCTCCTCGGCGCTGGCTCCTTTTGCCACACCGAGAATTTCGTAGTAATCGCGCTGAGAGATCATTGTTCCCGCGAACGGGCTTCGCCCTCTTCGTCCCGAACCTTGCTGTCCTTGGTCGGCTTCCTGCCAACATAGACCAAAGCCGGCCGAAGGAGGCGGCCCTTGTAAAGATAACCGCTTCTCTGCTGTGCCGCGACGACTCCCTCCTCGACCTCCTCGGTTTCCACGGAGCCGACCGCCTCGTGCCGATGGGGATCGAAGGGCTTGCCGACGGCGTCGATGGCCTCCACCCCTTCTTCCCGCAGCAGGGTTTGCAGCTGCGACAAGATCATCTTCATGCCCTGGGCGATGGATTTTGCGTCGGCGGCCTTCTGCGCCGACT
>NZ_CABFUZ020000170.1 GCF_902143385.2 Methylacidimicrobium cyclopophantes | reverse complement strand
AACGGCAAGCCGTTCGGTTTAGGCTGTTCCGCTTTCGCTCGCCACTACTTACGGAATCGCATTCGCTTTCTTTTCCTCCGCTTACTGAGATGTTTCACTTCAGCGGGTTTGCTCTTCCGGCCTATGAATTCAACCGGAAGGGACGCGACATTACTCGCGTCGGGTTACCCCATTCGGAGATCCCCGGATCACAGCGTGCTTCCCGCTCCCCGAGGCTTATCGTAGGTAGCCACGTCCTTCATCGCCGTTCAGCGCCAAGGCATCCACCATGCGCCCTTTGTAGCTTTTTAGTCGCCGTCTTACGAGCATCCACGCTTACGCGCAGACCTCTTCAAGACACCGGCAGAAGCTATAATGGCTTCTCTTCTGTTGCCTGCAGTTTTCAAAGAACGGCTTCGCCTAAATGGCAATGGGATGGAGGCTTGGCGCAAACCTCCGACTGCCGACCTCCATCCCGCTACCATCTATCCTGGGCCTGACTGGGCTCGAACCAGTGACCCTGCGCTTATCAAGCGCATGCTCTAACCAACTGAGCTACAGGCCCCTGGATTCCCGCGAACGGGAGATGCTTCGCTCTGGAGGCAAGGGGATTCGAACCCCTGACCTACAGCGTGCAAAGCTGTCGCTCTACCAACTGAGCTATGCCCCCTTCTTCCGAAGGGCATACCTGCTCGCCCATCAAGCGGCTAACGACTTCTCACGAAGCAGAATTGAATTGTGCGTGACGCCCGTGGGATTCCTCACGAAATCCCGCTTCCCCTCCCGGTTTCCCAGGAAGGGAAGTCGACCTAGTCCGGGAGTTGGCGACGGACTCGCGTCCTTCTCCAACCCGGACCTACTCCTTAGAAAGGAGGTGATCCAGCCGCAGGTTCCCCTACGGCTACCTTGTTACGACTTCATCCCAATTACTAGTCACACCTTCGACGCCCAAAAGAACGTCTTCGGGTGCAGCCAGCTTTCAGGATGTGACGGGCGGTGTGTACAAGGCCCGGGAACGTATTCACGGCGCCGTAGCTGATGCGCCATTACTAGCGATTCCGGCTTCATGAAGGCGAGTTGCAGCCTTCAATCTGAACTGGGCTCGGTTTTGGGGATTTGCTACACCTCGCGGTCTTGCGTCCCTTTGTGCCGAGCATTGTAGCACGTGTGCAGCCCTGGCCATAAGGGCCATCCTGACTTGACGTCGTCCCCACCTTCCTCCCCCTTGAAGGGGGCAGTCTGTCTAGAGAGCCTTTCGGCAACAAGACACAGGGGTTGCGCTCGTTGGGGGACTTAACCCAACATCTCACGACACGAGCTGACGACAGCCATGCAGCACCTGTGCAGCTCGCCCTTGCGGGCCATCCCGTTTCCGGGACTGAACGCTACATGTCAAGGCCAGGTAAGGTTCTTCGCGTTGCATCGAATTAAGCCACATGCTCCACCGCTTGTGCGGGCCCCCGTCAATTTCTTTGAGTTTTAGCCTTGCGACCGTACTCCTCAGGCGGTGCGTTTAATGCGTTAGCTTCGGCACCGGCGGGGTCGAATCCGCCGACACCTAACGCACACCGTTTAGGGCTAGGACTACCGGGGTATCTAATCCCGTTTGCTCCCCTAGCTTTCGTGTTTCAGAGTCAGGTTTCGTCCAGGAAGCCGCCTTCGCCACCGGTGTTCCTCTCGATATCTACGCATTTCACTGCTACACCGAGAGTTCCGCTTCCCCATCCGAACCTCTAGCTAGGTAGTTTCGAACGCAGTTCCTCCGTTAGGCAGAGGGATTTCACATTCGACTTTCCCAACCTCCTACACACCCTTTACGCCCAGTAAATCCGAGCAACGCTCGGGACCTCTGTATTACCGCGGCTGCTGGCACAGAGTTAGCCGTCCCTTCCTCTCCGCATACTATCGAGTTCTCCTGCTTATTCGGCAGGAAAACCTTGTTCTGCGGTGACAGGAGTTTACAACCCGAAGGCCTTCCTCCTCCACGCGGCGTCGCTCCATCAGGCTTTCGCCCATTGTGAAAAATTCTCGACTGCTGCCACCCGTAGGTGTCTGGGCCGTGTCTCAGTCCCAGTGTGGCTGGCCATCCTCTCAGACCAGCTACCCGTCATTGCCTTGGTAGGCCTTTACCCCACCAACAAGCTGATAGGACGCGGGCTCATTCGGAAGCGCGAGGCCCTTTCGGGTCCCCCGCTTTAATCTAGCTAAGCTAGACCACATGCGGAATTACCCCGGCTTTCGCCGGGCTATTCCCCACTTCCGAG
>NZ_CABFUZ020000169.1 GCF_902143385.2 Methylacidimicrobium cyclopophantes | reverse complement strand
ACCGCGGGAGCCGGCCCCCGCCGCCAACCGAGAAGATCCCAGGCGTAGATCGATCCCGAAAGTCCTTGCCCCCAGCCCCCGAGTAGCAAAAGGAGATCGCCTTCCCTTCGGAATCCCATCGGCGTGATCCCTTCCTTTCGATCGATCTGTCCGACCGCCGCGACGACCGGCGTAGGCAAAATCGACCCCGAGGGAGATTCATTGTAGAGGCTCACGTTTCCTCCCGTCACCGGAAGCTCGAAGGCGCGACAGGCCTCCGCGATCCCTTCGACGGCCGCTCGGAGCTCTCCAAAGGCTTCCGGGCGGTAAGGATCCCCGAAATTGAGATTGTCCGTGATGCCTAGGGGCCGAGCGCCGCTGGCCGAAAGATTCCGCACCGCCTCCGCAACGGCGGCCCGCCCGCCCTCGTACGGGTCGAGCGCCGCATAGCGGGCGTTGCCGTCCACGGTTGCCGCCAGATACTTGATCTTTCCATCAAGAAAGACGCGGAGTACTGCCGCATCGGCTGCTCCCGGGCCCATCACCGTCCCAATGCCAACCATCCAGTCGTATTGGCGCCAGACCCACTCTTTCGAGGCCAGGGAAGGATGGGAAGCGAGCCTGACCCAGGGCTCCAAACATTCCGGCAGGGAGAGAGCTCGCGCAGCAGGCGCTCCGTCTGCGGAAGCCCTCGAAATTTTCGCCTCCCGCTCGTAGACCGGAGCATCCTCCGTCAACAACCGTGCCGGCAGTTCTGCGGCTACCTTCCCGTTTTTGCGATAACGGAGCAGACCGTCGCCGCTTACCGTGCCGATCTGGCGAAACGGCACACCCCACTTGGCGAATACCTCCTCCGCCTCCCGTTCCCGCCCCTTTTGGAGAATCAAGAGCATTCTTTCCTGAGACTCGGAAAGGAGGATCTCCGCCGCATCCATGCCCGGCTCTCGCAGATGCACGCGGTCCAAGTCGATCGCCATGCCCGTACCCGCCCGGGCCGCTGTTTCGCTCGTCGAGCAGCCGATCCCCGCGGCACCCATATCCTGCACCCCCACTACCAGCTCCCTGTGGGCAAAAAGCTCAAGGCAAGCCTCCATCAGAATCTTGCCCATGAATGGATCCCCGACCTGGACGGCCGGTCGGTCCTCCCGTGAGTCGGCTCCGAGCAACCGCGAAGCGAACGCGGCTCCCTTGAGCCCGTCCCTTCCCGTGAGCGAGCCCGCCACAAAGACCGGATTCCCCACCCCCACAGCCGCTCCCTTTTGGATCCGATCGTGCCGCACGACTCCCGCACAAAAGACGTTGACCAAGGGATTCCCGTTGTAGGATGGGTCGAACACCAACTCTCCCCCGACGGTCGGAATCCCCACGCAGTTTCCGTAATGGGCGATCCCTCCCACGATGCCGCGCAAAAGGCGGCGATTCCTCTGAGCCGTCGGGTCCTCTCCCCGGATTTCTCCCAAGCGCAGGGAGTCGAGAAAACAGATGGGCCGGGCTCCCATCGTGTAGATATCCCGCAAGATGCCGCCGACTCCGGTGGCCGCGCCTTGGAACGGTTCCACGGCACTCGGGTGGTTATGGGACTCGATTTTAAAGATCACCGCCCAGCCGTCCCCGATGTCGAGCGCGCCCGCATTTTCTTCTCCGGCCTTGACGAGAACGCCGGGCCCCTGCGTCGGCAACTTGCGCAACTCGCGCTTCGAATTCTTGTAAGAGCAGTGCTCGCTCCAAAGGACCGAGAAGAGAGCGAGCTCCGCTGCGTTCGGAGAGCGCCCGAGACCCTCTTCAATCCGCCGGATCTCCTCCGGCAAAAGGCCGCTCTCTTCGGCCAATCTCTGCCTCTCCGCTTCGTTCATGCCCCTTTCTCCTCTTGCGAAAATACCCTCTCCCCCCGCAGAAACGTCGCCAAAAGGCGGGGCTCCGGTTGGTCCCGAAACAGACAAAAGCTGGCTTCGACCCCAACCTCCAGGCCGTGGCGGAGCGAGAGCCAGCGCGCTGGTCGGACCGAGAACGCCTCCCAGCATTCGGACCAGGGCCGTTCCAGGAGCGTGGCCGCCCGAAAGACCCCGACAAACGGCGTCAGCGTCGAGCCGGCCAGCCTGCCCGAAGCGACATCGACCGCCCTTCCCGCTTCGTCGACCTCCACCCACCGATCCCCGAGCCGATAAGAGCCGGCTCCCATCCCCGCCGCGGCAATCGCATCCGTGACTAGGATGAGTCGATCCCCCAAGGCTCGCGCCACCGCGCGAAGCGCGTGGGGCGGCAGATGAATCCCGTCGGCGATCACGCTCGCGTAGGGCAGGCGCGAGCCGAGCATGTGCATCAGAGGATTTTCCCACTTCGGCAACAGATGGGGCAATCCGTTGCCCAAATGCGTCCAAAGAGACGCCCCCGCCTCGATCGCCCGCGCGAGCTCGTGCCCCATCGCCCCCGAATGACCGACGGCTACTTGGATGCCGCCTTCGACGGCTACTCGCACCAGCTCGAGGCCCCGATCCGACGCTTCCGGAGCCGCGGTAATCATGCGGCAACCGCCGCCGCACGCTTCCTGCGCCCACAAAAGCCAGTCCGGGTCGGCGGGCAAAACCCACTTGGGATCGTGGACGCCGACATAGCCGTCTTCTCGTCGTAGGAACGGGCCTTCCAAGTGAAAGCCGACGCAGTTTACTGGCTGTTCCTTCCAAAGATCGCGCATCGAGGGAAGCAGTTCCCGGTAGGACTCCGCGGGCCTAGTGATCACGGTCGCCAGAAAGTGTGTACAGCCCTGCGCGAGCAAGCTCTCGCAGAGCCGCCGCCACTCGCATCGATCGAGCGCCCGCCCGTTCAGATCGACTCCGCCGAATCCGTTGACCTGGATATCGACCAAGCCCGGAGCGATCCAGGGGAGGCCTTCCGGGTCTCGGCGGCTCAGAGCGATCCGTCTGTAGAACGGCGGATCCAACTCCACGAGAAGAGCTTCCCCGGTCCGATAATGGCGAGCCTCGACAACGACCACTTGACGCGACACCTTCGCCTATTCCTTGTATGCTCGCTCGCGGGGATTGGCAACCCAAGCGCGCGGGGAGATGGCGCAGAACGGTCGAAAGGCAGACTCGATGGAAGAGACGGAGCGAGAAAATTTGGCGGCGCCGGCCGTCTTCGTGAAAACCTACGGATGCCAGATGAACGTCCGGGATTCCGAAGCCGTGCTCCATCGGTTCGTCGAGCGCGGATATCGAATCGCCTCCTCCGAGGAAGAGGCCGACGTGATTCTGCTCAATACCTGCTCGGTGCGGGAGATGGCCGAAGAGAAAGCTTGCGGGAAGATGGCCGCCTTGCGCGCCCGCAAGCGACAAAACCCTCAACTGATCTTGGGATTCCTCGGCTGCATGGCGCAACGGCGAGGGGCGAGCCTGTTGTCCGATTTCCCCGAGGTCGATCTCGTCTTGGGCACCCAAAAGCTCCATGAGGCGATGGCGCGGGTGGAAGGGATTCGCGCCGCTCGTGCTTCTGCTTCCCCCGACTCTCGCGCAGAAGCATTTCGGGTTCTGGACATCGGGGCAGAGGCGGGATCGCAAAATCAGATCCGAGACCATCTCGTCTCCTCTCGGAAGCGCTCCGCCTTCGTCTCGATCATGCAGGGTTGCAACATGCGCTGCGCCTTTTGCATCGTGCCGGTCACACGGGGACCCGAGCGTGCGCGCCCAATGGAGGAGATCGAGGAGGAGGTCCGGAAGCTCGTCGACCAAGGCGTGCGGGAGGTGACGCTCCTCGGCCAAATCGTCAATCTCTACGGCCGGCGCGAATTGCCGGTCCGCCAAGGCCGCTCTCCTTTCGTCCAGCTCCTCGAGCGGCTCTGCGCGATCCCGGGGATCGCGCGCGTCCGTTTCACCTCCCCGCATCCCATCGGCTTCCGGGACGACCTCATCGCCGCTCTCCGAGACCTACCGCCGCTCTGCGAGCACGTTCACCTGCCGTTGCAATCGGGCAGCGACCGGATCTTGCGCGCGATGGGGAGGGGATATACCCGTTCCCGATACTGCGCGCTCGTCGAGAAGATTCGGTCCGCCCTACCCGAGACGACCCTCACGACCGATATCATCGTTGGCTTTCCGGGAGAAGAAGAGGAGGATTTTGCGCAGACTCGCTCCCTCCTCGAAGCCATCCAATTCGACCAGGCCTTCATCTTCCGCTATTCGCCCCGGCCCGGCACCGCGGCCGCCACACAATCTGATTCGATCCCGGAGGAGGAAAAGCTCCGTCGCAACCACGAGCTGCTCGCCATCCAAGATGCGATCGCCCTGGGGAAAGCGAAGCGGCTGCTGCACCGGGAGGTCGAGATCCTCGTCGAAGGAGAAAGCCGAAAGTCGCCCCACCGCTTTCAAGGCAGGACTCGCGGCAACCATCTGGTCCTCGTTCGCGCGGAGGAGCGGTGGAGAGGAGAGCTCCTTCCCGTCCGGATCGTCGAAACCACCGGGTATACCTTTTATGCGGAGCCGGTCCTCGCGCACGAAGGGGAGCAGCGTCCTTCCTCCATCCTCACTCCTCCGCCGCTCGGCCGATAAAATCGTGCCAAGCGGCCAGAAGAGCCGCAATCACGGTCGGCCCGAGGAAAAGCCCCAAAAGACCGAAACTCGTGATCCCTCCCAACGTCCCGAGCAGCACCCAAAAGAAAGGGAGATGGGCGGCCCCGCCGATGAGCCCCGGTCGAATGAAATGGTCTGCGACGAAAAGCACGAACGTTCCGAAGAGAAAGAGTCCGATCGCAGCCAGCAGGTTCCCCTGGGCGTAGAGCATGATGCTCACTCCCCCGAAGACCAACGGGGCTAAAAACGGAACCATTGCCAGGATTCCCGTCAGGCCGCCGAGGGTAACGGGATCCGTTATACCGACCACCGCATAGGCGATCCCCAGCAAGATCCCTTCCCCGATGCTCACCAAGACTAAGCCGTTCACGGTCGCCCGAATCGCCGATACACAATGGCGGGCATATTCGACCCCCAGGTTTCCAACGAGCCGCCGCGCAAATCGGAAGACCTGCTTCCCCAATGCCTCTCCGTCACGATAGAGGAAAAAGAGGGTAAGCAGGGTAAAACCGAGAACCTCAGCCCGCCGGAGCATTTGCACGCCCACAGTTCGGGTCCAGCGGAGAACGAACGCGGGATCCAGATGTCCGAGCGTCATCTGCGCTGCACCGGGACTCCCCACGGAAGCATTCCATGTGGAGTAGAGCCAAGCGCCGATTCCGGGTATCCGATTGAGCCAATCCGGCGCCGGCAGCCCCGACTTTTGAATCGTAGTGAGCCACCGTGCCAAGACCCGCGCCTCTTCCCCCACCTTGATCGCCGCGTAGGTCAGCGGCCCGATCAAGGCGACGCCGACCACCAGGGTAAAAACGAAAGGGAGGACGATTCCCCGCATCCAGGGGGGAGAATTGGACCGGAGCCAGCGATAGAGGGGCCACGATGCGATGGCGATGACCAACGCCCAGGACATCGAAACCAGAAAGCTGCGAACCGTCCATATGCCCAGCGCAGCCAGGCAGAGAGCGAGAACCACTCGGGCATTGGTTTGGAACGCCCCTCCCTGTCCTTCCTCTGGACCTTCGGCGACTGGATCTAATTTGGAAGCAGGCACCTTCATCGACATTACTTCTCCATCCGAAAAGCACTACCGCTTTTTGCAGCGGCCGCGGCTATCTTACTCCGCTCCTCTCCGCTTCAACACGATCTCTTCCGGCCAAGCGGCCGGGGAGAGACGGAGCAGATAGAGCACGGTTTCGGCAATATCTTCCGGCTGGAGATAATCGGCTCCTTTTACCCCCGTCATGGGGGTGGCGACGAGCGCCGGGCAAATGGCGACGGCCTTTACCCCTCTTGCCCTCCCCTCATCGGCCAGAGCGCGGGTCAGCCCAACGATCCCAAACTTCGAGGCGCTATACCCGCCGGTATCGGCCCAGGCATCCACTCCGGCGAGCGAAGCGACATTGCAGATCAACCCGCCTCCAGCAGCGATTTTCGGAAAGGCCGCCCGGCTGCACCAGAACGTCCCCAAGAGATTCGTTTCGAGCATCTCGCGAACATCGGCCGTCGAGAGGGAGGCGACCGGTCCGAATCGACCGACGCCCGCGTTGTTGACCAGGACGTCGAGCCGGCCTCTCCAAGCGGCGGCTTGCTCGATCAACCTTTCGCATTCCTCCTCACGTCGCACATCGGTCGGGATCGCCCTGCCTTCTCCGCCCCTCTGCCGGCAGAGGCTTGCGACCTCCTCGCACAGATCGGCTCGGCGCGCGGCGACC
>NZ_CABFUZ020000168.1 GCF_902143385.2 Methylacidimicrobium cyclopophantes | reverse complement strand
AGGCGGCCGCCGAAGAGCAACACCGTCTCGGCCGGCTCCGGCAGGTGGATTGCCATCGTCAGAGATCTTAACGGAGAAGGCGATTTGCTAAAAGAGAAAAGAAAGCAAACCCTGCAACTTTTCCACCCGCGTCCGCTTGGCCGCGGCTTGACAAGGGAGGGAGCGGGGGATTGAATCCAACCATTAACGCCGTCTTAAAAGATCACCGGAACTTATTGGTCGGGTAGCTGGCTCTCTCCGAGAGCGAGAGAACGTTCCTCCTTATGTGGCTCGTCCGATTGGCATTGCGCAAACCGTACACCGTTGCGGTGATGGCGGCGCTCATCTTCGTCCTGGGTCTTTTGACGATCGAGACCACGCCGACCGACATCTTCCCCGAAATCGATATTCCGGTCGTGAACGTCGTCTGGTTCTACCAGGGGCTGACCCCGGAGGACATGACCAACTACATCACCACCTTCAGCGAGTTCACGCTGACCCAGTATGTCGACAACGTCCAGAGGGTGGAATCGCGGACCCTCTACGGGCTCAACGTGATCCGGATGTATTTCCAACCAGGGGTGAGCATCGACGCGGCGCTCGCGGAGGTAGGAGCGATCTGCCAAACGGTGATCAAGCGGATGCCATTGGGAACGACCCCTCCCTACGTCCTCCGATACTCCGCTTCGGAGGTGCCCGTCATCCAAGTAGCCGTCAGCGGGAAGACCAAGTCGGCCGCCGAGCTCTTCGACTACTCCTGGTATGTGTTGCGCCGGGACTTGGCGACCATTCGAGGCTCGACTTGGCCGCCGCCGTGGGGAGGGACTCCCCGGTTCATCATGGTCGACACCGATCCGAATCAGCTGCTGGCCCGGGGTTTGACGGCCGACGAGGTGATGAACGCCATCAACGATCAAAACCTCGACCTGCCTTCCGGGGACGTGAAGATCGGAGACTACGACTACCTGGTGAGCGTCAACAACGTTCTCAAAAAGATCTCCAAGATGAACGACTTCCCGATCCAAAAAGTGAACGGGCAGCTCGTTTATATGCATGACATCGGCCATGTTCGGGACGGGGGGGCTGTGCAATGGAACGTCGCCCACGTCAACGGAGTCCCCGCCGTCGTCATGCCGATGCTCAAGAATGGACTGGCCTCCACCCTCCAGCTCGTGGCCGATCTTCGCAAGCTGATTCCGGCCTCCCGGGCCGCCGCCCCCGAGGGAACGGAAATCCGAGAAATCTTCGACCAGTCGGTCTTCGTCAAAGCCTCGGTGGAAGGGGTGGTGAAGGAAGGGCTCATCGCCGCCACCTTGACCGGGATCATGATCCTCGTCTTCCTGGGGAGTTGGCGGAGCACCCTCATCGTCCTCACCTCGATCCCCCTTTGCATCCTGGTCGCCCTCTTCCTGCTGAGTCGAATGGGATACACGATCAACATCATGACCCTCGGCGGCCTCTCCCTGGCCGTCGGAGTTCTGGTGGACGACGCGACGGTGGAAGTCGAGAACATCCATCGCAACCATGGCCTAGGCAAGCCGCTGATCCAAGCGATCCTCGACGGAGCGCAGCAGATCGCGGCGGCCGCCTTCATGGCGACCCTCTCGATCGCGATCGTCTTCACCTCCGTGATCTTCCTGGAAGGCCCGCCGAAGTTCCTCTTCACGCCGATGGCCTTGGGCGTCTCCTTCGCGATCCTTTTTTCCTACTTCCTCTCGCGGACCCTCGTGCCGACGATGGCCGACATGCTGATCGGGGCGGAGGAGGAGGAGGAGCATCGGCGGATCGCCGCGGGCAAACCGGAAGGACGATTCCGCCAATTCCACCGGCGCTTCGAGGAGCGTTTCGAGGCGTTTCGGGAGCGCTATGCGGCGGCCTTGAAGCTGGCGCTCCACCATCGGGTAGCGGTCTTCGTCCTCCTCGGGGTGTTGCTCGTCATGACCGCCTTGGTCTTCCCCTGGACCGGACGGGATTTCTTCCCGTCGGTCGACGCGGGGAAGTTTCGGCTCCACGTCTTTACTCCACCCGGCACCCGAATCGAGGTCACCCAGCGGATCTTCAGCCAGATCGAGCAGTACATCCGCTCGAGGATTCCGGAAGAGGAGATCGATTCGATCGTCGACAACATGGGCATCCCCTTTTGGTATCCAGCGGCCTTGGCCTACAGCGATACGATCAACGAGGGGACCTTCGACGGAGAAATTCTGGTCTCCCTGAAGGAGGACCACCGTCCTACGCCCTATTATATGAAAGAGCTGCGGGAAGAGCTCCCCCGCCGCTTCCCGGGATGCCGCTTCTTCTTCCAGGCCGCGGACATGGTGAACCAGATCCTCAACTTCGGTTCGGCGGCGCCAATCGACATCCAGGTTTCCGGGAAGAACGAGAAGCTGATCTCCGACGTGGCCAATGGAATTCAGCGGGAGGTGCGCCGAATCCCGGGAGCGGTCGATGCGATCGTCTACCAGATGCGTCAGCCCTATCTCCACCTGGAAGTCGATCGGATTCGGGCGCTCGATCTGGGAATGACCCAGAAGCAGGTGGCGGACAATGTGCTCAACCAGTTGAGCTCGAGCTACGTGGTTGCTCCCAACTATTGGGCGGATCCCGAGACGACCATCAACTACCCCCTGGTCGTGCAGAGTCCGCAGTACAAGCTCGACTCCCGGAATTGGCTCTTGAACATCAACGCGGGCGTCCCCTCGACGGAGACCTATTCTCGGCTGATGGCCTCCCGCAAGGAGCCCCAGTTGATCAGCAACATGCTCGAAATTCAACGGACACGGAAGAGCGCCGTCATTAGCCATTATAATATGAAGCCGCTCAAGAACGTCTTCGTGAACATCCAGGGAAGGGACCTCGGGGGAGTTTCGAGCGCCGTCGAGAAGGTGGTCGATAAGTATCAGAAACAGCTTCCACCCGGTTACGAAATCCACGTGCGCGGACAAGCCCAGAGCATGAACAGCGCCTTCCTCCGATTGGGCCTCGGAACGGTTTTTGCCATCATGATGGTCTATTTCCTGCTTGTGGTGAACTTCCAAGGATGGCTCGACCCCTTCATCATTTTGACGGCGCTCCCGGTCGGAGGCTGCGGGATCATCTGGATGCTCTACCTCACCGGGACGACGCTTAACGTCCCGTCGCTGATGGGGACGATCATGACTGTGGGCGTTTCCACCTCGAACAGCATTCTTTTGATCACCTTCGCCAACGAGGCGATGCGCAACGGCAACGATGCGTTGACGGCGGCGTGGCTCGCGGGGAAGATTCGTCTGCGGCCGGTTGTCATGACGGCGGGGGCGATGATCCTGGGGATGCTGCCCATGTCGTTGGGATTGGGAGAGGGAGGAGAGCAGAACGCCCCGTTGGGCCGGGCGGTGATCGGCGGCCTGCTCTTCGCCACGGTCGGCACCCTCTTCGTGGTTCCGGTGATCTATTCCCTCATTCGAGGACGCGGGGAGATTAGAGAATGAAGATGCCGAGAGCCTTCGAGGAAAGGGACGGGGAGGAGAAGACCCCGAAGAAGGGGAAGAAGGAGCTTTTGTCGGACCTGCTCGATCGGTGGAGCCATTCTGCTCATGGGGGGGACCAGGTTGCCGAGCCTCCGGAGCCGGAATCGATTCCGGGGGAGGAGAAGCCTCCGCAGAAGGAGGGTGGGGAGCCTTCCAAGGGAAAGGGCGGAGTCCGCCGCTTTGCGATCCTCTTCGCCGGAGTCTTGTTCCTTCTCTTTTTGATCGGGCAGATCCCGCGGTTTTTTAACCGGATCGCACTCCATCGGGCGATGGTGGCCGGCGAGAAGGTCGCCGTTTCGGTGATTTTGCCCCAAAAGCCAAAGCCCGTGAGCGATCTGCTCCTGCCGGGAACCGCGCGGGGTTACTACGAAACGCCGCTCTGGGCGCGGGTCAACGGCTACATCAAAAACTGGTGGGTCGATATCGGCGAACGGGTTCGAGAAGGCCAGCTCATGGCCGAGATCGACGCGCCCGACATCGACAAGTCGGTCGAGGCGCAGCAAGGAGTGCTCCACTCTGCGGAAGCAAACCTCGTCCTCGCCCGAATCACGCTCGATCGTTGGAAGGAGTTGATCAAAACCCGTGCCGTTTCGCAACAAGCGCTCGATGAAAGACAGGCGGTCTACGACGCCGCACTCGCCCGAGTCAACGCGGCGCGTGGGCAGCTCCAGCACTACGAGCAGCTGCAAGGATTCGAGAAGATCGTGGCCCCCTTTTCGGGGATCGTCACCGCGCGCAACATCGACGTGGGCACCCTCGTCTCTCTCGGAAGCGAAAAGGGGGTACACGAGCTCTATCGGGTCGCGGTCAACGACCTGATGCGCGTCTACGTCGCGGTCCCGCAGAACTATGTTCCCCAGATCCAGTTGGGCACCTGGGCCGACGTGACCGCCTCCGAGCTTCCGGGGGTGATCTACCATGGACTCGTCGTTCGGACGGCGCAGGCGGTCGATCCTCTCTCCCGGACGCTGCTGACCGAAGTGGACGTCGGGAATCCCGATGGAAAGATCGTCGTCAACATGTATGTCGACGTGATCTTCCATCTGCCGACCGTCAGCACCCTTCTCATCGTCCCGGTCAACGCGGTCCTCTACCGGGCCGAAGGGACCTTCCTGCTGACGGTGGACAAGCAGTCGAGGGTTCACTATCGGAAGGTGGAGCTCGGCCACGATCTTGGGAACGAGATGGAGATCAATTCGGGGCTCCAGCCGGACGAAAGGGTCATTCTCAACCCACCCGAGTCTCTGGAGGAAGGGGAAGAGGTCATCGTCGCCGCCGATCTGAGCAAGCCGGGGAAAGACAAATCCGAGAAAGAGGGGGGGAAGAAGAAACATGGGAGCGGTTGAACCTTCGAGCCGGAGTGTGCGCGTGGAGAGCGCAGCCGGGGGCATGCGGAAGTCGGAGGAGCGCGTTGCCTTCTTCAGCGTGGAGTCTCCCGGAAGGCGTTGGGTTTTCCCGTATGGGAGGATTCTCTTCGCCCACGCCGATGGCGAAGGCCACCGCTTTTTCATGCGGACCATGAGCCATGACCTCTGGGTCACAGGCAAGGAGCTCTGGAATCTGATCGCACTCTTCCAGCAGGAGCGCCTGGCGGACATCCGTCCCGGCAGCAACGAGTGGGGGACGGTCGAGGAGATCGAAATCAACGAGAACCCGGCGGGAATGTTTCATTAGCGAACCTTTCCGCATTTTCCGGCGGAACGCATTCGAAGAGAGGTGAAGATCGGAGTCGTCGGAGCGGGGGCGGTGGGCGCCTACTACGGAGCCCGGTTGGCCAGAGCGGGGAGCGAGGTCGTCTTTCTCCTCCGGAGCGATTGGGAAGCGGTCCTTCGACGCGGGATTTGGATCGAGGAGCGTGGGAAGGAGTCCTTCCACCTCTATCCAGTTCGAGGATTTCGCAGGACCGAGGAGATGGGGCCGTGCGACCTCATCATCGTTGCGCTCAAGACGACCGCCCGGGAAGCCCTCCGCGAGCTCCTGCCTCCGCTGCTCAAGACCGGCACCATCCTCTTGGCCCTGCAAAACGGCTTGGGCAACGAGGAGTGGATGGCGGAAGCCTTCCCCGGATACAGGATCCTCGGCGGCATCGTCTTCGGCTGCCTCACTCGGATCGCGCCCGGGAGAGTGGAAAACACCGGCTTCGGAAAGATCGAGCTTGGAGCCCATGAAGGAGGCAGCGAGGCCCTTTTGCGGGAGATCGCCCTTCTCTTCGAGCGGGCGGGAGTGCCTTGCACCGTCGTCGAGAACTTAGAGGCGGCGCGATGGCGCAAGCTCGCCTGGAACATTCCGTTCAACGGCGTTTCGGTCGCGGCGGGAGGCCG
>NZ_CABFUZ020000167.1 GCF_902143385.2 Methylacidimicrobium cyclopophantes | reverse complement strand
TCGGCTAGAATTTCCAGGCGAGGGTGCCTTGGACCCAGAAGGGGAGGCCGGCCACGATTCCGCCGTAGTCGTTGGTCCGGTCGGGCATGGAGCCGACGGCGTAGGGGAGCCAGTAGGGTTCGTTGGTGAGGTTGTAGATCCAGAGGGAGATCTCCCATTGGGGCTGGGAGTAGAAGATGCGGGCGTTGAGCAGGTATTGCCAGGGGATGGCGGTCGCATAGTTGTATCCGAGGAACTGCTGGCTCATGACGAGGGCGCTCACGGTTGCGCCGAAGCCCGAGTCGGCTTGATAGGTGACCATGGCGTTTACGACCTGCTGGGGCCAGCCGATGAAGGGGTAGCTCCCCGGCGGGTAGCTGCCGGAGTTGTTGAGGGGGAGGTTGGCTTGGAGGGCGAGGGCGGTGGAGTAGGTCTGCGACATCGGCGGGCCGTAAGGGAGGCCCGACCAGTCTTCGACTCCGCGCGCAAAGAAGTAGCCGGTGCGCATCCACCAGTGAGGATTTGGCTGGTAGGTGAGGTTGGCTTCCAGGCCGGTGACGGTTGCCGGGGTGGGCGCGACGTCGACGAAATTGAAGAGGGGAATTTGCTGGGAGAAGCCGGCGAGGGAAGCAGAGAGCTTGTCGTGGAGGAGGCTCCATTTGAATCCCCCTTCGAAGAGCTGCTCCTGGAGGTCGAAGGAAGAGTTGGGCAGCCCGCTGGGATAGACGTTGAATCCGCCGACTGCTCCCACGTTGGCGACATACATCCAGTTGTAGGTGAAGTAGGCGGTCCACCAGGGGAAGATCTTGTAGAGGGCGCTGGCGTTGATCATGGGAAGCTCTTGGATGGTTTGGGCTTGGACGAAGAGCTCGGGCGGGGTTCCGGGCGGGGTCTGGCTGGAGACGAAATAGGTGGTGGCGCGGGCGCCGAAGAGGAGGGAGAACTTGTCGGTGATTTGGAGGTCATGCTGGTAGAAGGGGGCGAGGGTCCAGTAGTTGGAGTCGGTCGTGCCGGCGCTTCCATTGAAGGGTTCGAAATAGACGCCGGGCCTTCCCGGAATGGGCCACTCACCTCCCCCGGGAGCGTTCGGATTGCGGATGAGGGAGCGGAAGAAGGCGGTCTGGGGGAAGTTCCAGCTTGTGGGGTTGGTGCGCAGGATATCCCAGGCGTTGGCGCTGCCGAAGTAGAGCTGGGATTCGTAGTCGAGGTTGTGTTCGAATCCCCATTCGACTCCGGTGTCGATCCGGTGTTCGAGCAAAAGCTTTCCGAGCCATCCGCCTTCCCGGGAAGAGTCTTGCTCGGATTGCCCGATCGGGGTGGCGAACTGGGCGAGGAGCTCGGTGCGGTTGTCGATCTCGTAATCTCCCATCGCCACTTCGGTATAGTAGGAAGCCGGAGCGACCACGGCGTTTCTCCCGTAGTAGACGAAGGTGTTGTTGCGGAGCTGGAGGCCCTCTCCGAGCTGGAGGCGTTGGATGAGCTGGAGGAATCCCGTGTAGGCGCGTCCTTCGGACTCGGGGTTGTTGGCGACCATTCTTCGGCTGATCGGTTCCAAGGGCCCCGCGTAGCTGGCGAAGCCCGGATTGTTGACGGTGCCGATCTGGATCTGGGAGAGGGGTAGGGAACCCGTGTTGTAGAGCCCGTCTTGGATGAGGGCGCTGGTCGGCCGGTTCATCCAGGAGAACATCGGGGTGAAATCGTAGGTGCCGAAATCGGAGGAGAAGTCGATCGAATAGTCCTCGGTGGGCTTGGCCCCGAGCGCGAAGTAGACATTCTCTTGGTCGTTGTGGACGTCGGGCTGGTAGTAGCTCCCGTTCTCGATCCCCATGTAGCTCAAGCGATAGGCGACCTTCTGCTCCTTGTCGATCGGTCCGCCGATGTCGGCTCCCCACATGTAGTTTTGATACATGCCGGTGCTATCCCACATCTGGCCCCGGAAGCGGTCGAAGTAGGGCTGCTTGGTGATGTAGTTGACCGTTCCGCCGGCCGCCTGCTGCTCGCCGAAGACCGCGTTGGCCGGCCCCTCGGTGATGTCTTCCGACTCGACCATGTTCCAGTTGAAGGGGGTGAGCAATCCTCCCGTAGAGAGAACGGTCATCTGGATTCCGTTTATGTAAGGCTGCGCGGCCATGCCGCGGACGGTAGGGGCACCCATGGTTGCGCCGGCATTTTCGCTGATCGCCCCCGGGATCAGGAAGGCG
>NZ_CABFUZ020000166.1 GCF_902143385.2 Methylacidimicrobium cyclopophantes | reverse complement strand
CCGCCCCCCGGCCGGCCGGAGGGGACCCTGGCGTCCACGCCTTCATCGCCACCCTTCGCCTGCGTGATCGAGCCTCACCGGTACCGCATCCATTGCTAGCCTACCTCCTTTCGGGCCTTGCGCACGAGGAGAAATCGGGGAATCCCCGAGAGCTACCCGAACTCCCCTTCCGATGGCGATCCCTGGAGGCGGCCGCAGAGAAAGTCGAACGGGATCAGCCGGCGGCCCAAGAGCCACCAGAGGCTCCCCCCAACGCCATCCCGAAGGATCCAGCGGTGCAGGGCGAGCGCCCAGCGCATCCGCCGGCGGAGTCTCTGCCACAGGAGAAGCTCGACACTTCCCCGCGCTTCCCGCCAAGAAAGGCGGCCCCGAGCATAGTCGGCTAGGGGATCCGCCGCGAGCAGAGCGCTCTCCAACGCCATCGCCATTCCGTTTCCCGTGAAAGGGGGAATGGCCGCGTAGGCATCCCCGATCCGGATTTCTTCGGCTTCGCAGGGATTCCTCCCCAGCCGAAACCCCGCCACCGCGACAAAGCTTTCGGGAAGCGGCTCTCCGCGGCCCAAGAGCTCCGCCAAGCTCCCCAGCCCCCGCTCTTCCAAGCAGGCGGAGAAGAATTCGATCCGCGAGAGAGCGCCCTGCCGGGGGAAGGCGCTCCCCTCCAAAAGAGCGCAGAGGTTCGCTCGCCCCCTCCCGGTCGAAGCGAGGCCGGCGTAGCCTCTTTTGCCGAAATGCATCTCCAAGTCGGCGCGGGGGCTTGCCGCCGCCAGCTCGATCCGGATGCCGAGCCATCGCGCTTCCCCCCTTGGCCGCCCGGTCGCCACGACACGCCCCTTCTCCGAAGGCGCTGCCACCCGCTCCCCGAGGTGCAACTCTCCCCCCAGCTGCTGGAAGCGTTCCGCCAACCGCGCGTCGAGCAGAAAGCGAGAAGCTCCGTAGGCCGGCCGGGGAAGGGTGGAGCGGAAGAAGACCTTCCCCCGACTCGCAAAGAGAAGGGAGCGCTGGATCGGAAAGCGTTCCAAAAGGTCGAGAATCCCGAGCGCCTCGAAGAGTCCCGGATCGCCCCCGGAGAGAAACTCTCCACAGACCTTATGCCGAGGATAGCGGGCCGCTTCCAAGATTCCGACAGGAATCCCCCGCTTCCGCAGCGCAATGCCCAAAGCGAGGCCCGCGAGCCCTCCACCGACGATTTCGACCGGTTTCATTGCGACCGCGTCTCCCCACCGCCCAAGCAGAGCCGAAGAGCCCTCCGGTTTCGTCCGGCCCATCCAGACTGCAACCCCTTCCGGGCGATTCTACGCGAGCCGACCCTCGCTCCGCGAGTCGCCCTCTGCGCACCACCCGGTCGGCCCCCTTTGTTCCTACCGGAAAGCCGCCAGCCCCGCGTACCGCAACCACCCCTGCCAGAACTCTCGGGCCGCCCTCTCGAGAAGCGGTGCCCGCCGCTGGCCTTCCGCCCGAAGCGCGGGGACGTCGACTCTGCTTGCGGCCAACTCAGAGGCATGGCCGACGTACCAGCGCTCGAGGCCCTCCGCGCTCACCTCCGCATGAAACTGGAGAGCCAAGGCGTGAGCGCCCAGCGCAAACGCCTGGTTCGGATAGAGAGCGGTCGCGGCCAGATGCTTGGCTCCGCTCGGCAGATCGAAGGTATCGCCATGCCAGTGCAGGACGCTCACCTCGGGGGAAAGCAGCGGAGCCAACCAGGGTGCGGAAGGAGCATCCACGCCGGGCTCGATCCGCCCCCAGCCCAGCTCCTTCCCACGCCCCCCTGGATAGACGCGGGCTCCGAGGGCCGCCGCCATCAGCTGGGCTCCCAGACAGATGCCGATCGTGGGCAAGCGGGCGTCGAGCCGTCTGCGCAAGAGCTCGATTTCGACTTCCAAGAAGGGGTAGCTCGCCCTTTCGTAGACACCGATCGGCCCGCCGAGCACGATCCAAAGCTCCGCTTTGCACGGATCGACCTCCCAGAGCCTCCCGATCGGGGCCTCGATCGTTTCCACGAGCAAGCCCTCCTCTCTAAGGAGAGCTTCCAAACTCCCCAAATCCTCGAAGGGGAGATGACTCACGGCGATGGCCTTCGGCATGATCGGCTCTCTTCTATAGCTTTCAAGCTTTCCAAGCGGGCGGCCCGCGCCGATGCCTCCGCTCGGCTCGCGTCGGGCCAATCCCGCGAATCGGCCAAGGGAGGCGCCGCGATTCGGCTTGCCGACCGTCGGTTCTCCCGCATCCCCATCTCCTCCGCCCAAGACCCTTGCGAAAAAGCTGAATTTCCCTTGTCCCCCCAGGTCGAAGACTCCTTATTCTTTTTGGAAGCTTTCCTATGCAATACGCGATCTTTCTCGATGGGAGCAACGTCCTTTCCTGGCATGGCGATGCCTCTTCTCCACTCGATGCTCTGGAGAAGCTCGCCGAAAAGCACTCCCACTTTGCGGGGATCGATCCCAACTGCCGGTGGCGCATCTACGGTCCGTTGAGCGCGGAAGCGGACTTGCGCCTAAAAGGGTGGAAGGAAGCAAAAGGGCAAGCGCCCTTCCCCCTGTCGGGCGTTGCTTACAAGATCCTTTCAACGCGCGACGTTCGGGGCACGGCGCCGACGGTCCTCTAGGCCCTCCCCGCTCGATCGAGGGCATAGCGCCGCCCCGCGCGGTTCTTGGTTGTTCTTTTCGGCTTTTCCCGGAATACTCGTCCAAGCGGAGGAGCGCCGCCAAGGAGGAAGGGCATGGCTACGGAATCGAATATCGATGTGATGATCCTCGGTGCCGGGGGGGGCGGATATCCGGCCGCCTTTCGCCTCGCCCGGGCCGGATGCTCGGTGGCGATGGCGGATCCCATCGGCAATCTCGGCGGGGATTGTCTGGCCGAGGGATGCGTACCGTCCAAGACCGTGCGGGAAGCCGGCGTCACCCGGAGCTGGTGGCCCGACAAATACCCCCTCTTCGGCTTCCGCGGCTCGAAGCCCGAAGCCGACTGGCGAGCGGTGCTCGCCCACAAGGATCGCGTCCAAGAACGCCGCTATGAGCTCCATCGAGCCCAAATCGCGGCTTCCACCGTCCGCTTCCACCAGGGTGTCGGCCGGATCGTAGACGATCACACGGTCGATGTGACCACCGCCCGCGGCGAGCTCTTGCGCTATCACGCCAAGCAGATCCTCGTGGCGACCGGTTCCCAGCCGCATCTCCTCTCCATTCCGGGTGCGGAGCTGGCCGTCACCTCCCATCACTTTTTCCGGCTCGGGGCCGATCTCCCCTTCCCGCGTCGCCTCGTGGCGATCGGAGGCGGCTACATCGGGCTCGAAACGGCGTCGATGCTCCAAAATCTCGGAGCCGAGGCGACCGTCCTCGAGGCGACCGGAGAAATCCTCCCCGGGGTCGATCCCGCTCTCGCCCGCTTCCTCCATCAAAGCCTCTCGCACCGCATCCGATTGGTCGTTCACGCCGCTGTGAGCGCAATCGAACGAGCTCCCGACGGAGAGCTTCTCGTCCACTACGAGAGCGGCGGAGAACGAAAAACCATCGCGGCCGACTGCGTCCTCATGGCCACTGGCCGGAAGCCGGTCTTCCCCGAAGGCTTGGAGGGACTTGGCCTGCTCGACGGCGGGAGGATCGCGGTGGATGACCGATTGCGCACCAAACTTTCTCACATCTATGCTCCCGGAGATGTCAACGGCCGGAGCATGCTCTTCCATTCGGCGGTTTACCAGAGCCTCGTGGCCGCGGAAGACATCTTGAGCGGCGGCCGCGGCGAGAAGACGATGGATTTCCAGTCGGTTCCTTTTACCGTCTTTACCGAGCCCGAAGTGGCCTGGGTGGGCAGGAGCGAGGCCGAAGCGGCGCAGGAGGGGCTCGAAGCCGTTGCCTCGACCTATGACTACCGGGTCGATACGCGGGCCGAAATCTTCGAGGAATCGGGCTTTCTCAAGCTCGTCTTTGAAAGGCGCACGCGTCGCCTGATCGGCGCCCAAATTGCAGGAATCGACGCGGCGCAGCTGATCGCTCCGCTCGCCCTAGCGGTCCGCAGCGGCACGACGGTCGATACGCTCCGCTTCATGGCCTTCCCCCATCCGATGATCAGCGAGGGCATCAACCACGCGGCCCGCGACGCAAGCCTCTGATTGCTTGCGATAGTCGTCTCGACCGCTCCGCGCCTTGCCTTCGCGAGATCCGTTGCGTATCATCCGGCGCGTTTCGGAGAAGATCGCATGTGCGACTTCCCGGCCCGGAACGATTGGAAGCGGACACCCGCATGAAAGGCGTCTTTCTCTCGGCGGCGTTGCTGATGGCGGCAGCGATCCCCTCCTATGCGATCCTGACCGAATGGTATCCCGAAGGCCCTCCCTACCGGTATGGTCCCCTGGGAACGGGGCGCTACTCCCTGGTATGGAACATGCCGCGCTATGCGACTGCTCCGAAGCGGCCCTACGTTATCCTCGGCAGGATCCGGGCCAACGGGGGGATCGGCGGCTCTCCGCGCACCCGCGCAGTCGAGGAAGCGAGAAAGCACGGAGCGGACGCGATCCTCTGGACCAAGGCGGAGACCCATGCCGAGGTCAATTCGATTGGATTGATCGGCCTCCTCTCCCATTGCGACTACCTTGCGATCCGGTGGGCGAAGCCGCCGCGGTGATCGTGCCGCCAGGGAACGGCGGCTAGGGGCGCGGAAATCGCCCCGTGCTCATGGAGAAAAGAGCCGAACGACGGGAGAAAAAAAGTCCTTGGCCCCGTGGGAGCCTCCGGGACCTTCCACCTGCGGCTCGGCCTCGAGATCGAGC
>NZ_CABFUZ020000165.1 GCF_902143385.2 Methylacidimicrobium cyclopophantes | reverse complement strand
CTTTGACACGGTAGACATCCTGGTCGTCGACCGCTTCCGCGGAGAAAGACGATGACACTTCTTCCCTTCGATCCGACGATTTGGGCGCTTCTGGTTCCCGCCGCCTCCGCTCTTCTCTTCGCCCTGCTTCGAAACTGGAGGCTCGCCGCCCAACTCAATGTCCTGGCCAGCTTTCTCTCCTTTGCCTTGGTCCTCTGCCTTCTGGCAACCCCGCGCAAGGAGCCGGGGCGCTTTCTCCTTGTCGATGATCTCAACGAGGTCTTCCTCATCCTCAATGCATTCGTCGGTTTTACCACAAGCCTATTCAGCGCAGGATACATCCAGCATGAAATCACGGCGGGCAAGCTGACCCCCCGCTTTCTTCGATTTTATCATGCCATGTATCAGCTCCTCCTCTTCGGGATGACCCTCGCCCTTTTTGCAAATAACATTGGGATCCTCTGGGCTGCCGTGGAGATGGCTACGCTGACCACGGTCCTCATGGTCGGTATCTACCGCACTCCCGAAGCGATCGAAGCTTCTTGGAAGTACATGATGCTCAGTAGCGTAGCAATTGCCTTGGCTCTTTTCGGAACGACGCTTACCTATATCGCAGCGCGGCAAGCGGTCGGGGAGGGAGCCGAAGCGATGCGTTGGAGCGCTCTTTTTTCTCACGCGGGCGCGCTCGATCCTTCGCTGCTCAACCTCGCATTCCTCTTCATCCTCTTGGGATACGGAACGAAGGTCGGCTTGGTGCCACTCCACGCTTGGCTTCCCGATGCCCACGCCGAGGGGCCGACTCCGATTTCCGCAGTCCTTTCGGGCCTCCTCCTCAACGTGGCCCTTTACTCCGTCATCCGCTTCAAGATGCTCCTAGCCGGCAACCCGCACGTCCTTTCCGCCGGACCGATCCTGATCGGTCTCGGGCTGCTCTCCGTCCTCTTCGCGTCGTTCATGCTCTACCATCGCCGGGACATCAAGAGGCTCTTCGGCTATTCGTCCATCGAACATATGGGAATCATCACCTTCGCCTTCGGCCTAGGGAATCCGTTAGCGAACTTCGCCGGTTTGCTCCACATGGCCTTGCACAGCCTGACCAAATCCGGAATCTTCTTCCTCGTAGGGCATATCTCCCAAGCCAAAGGAACCCAGAAAATTGCAGAAATCCGAGGACTCACCGAAACCCACCCTTTCCTCGGCTGGGGGCTGCTCGCCGGCACCGTAGCGATCATTGGAATGCCCCCGTTCGGCATTTTCCTCAGCGAATTCCTGATCGTAAGCAGCGGCTTCTCCGTCCATCCATGGATCATTCTTCTCTTCCTGCTCGGCCTTCTCGTTGCGTTCTCGGGCCTTCTGCTTCGAGTCTCCGGCATGGCCTTCGGCAAGCCCACCGGGCGTCAGGAGCCCGTCCGGGCGATCCCGTGGCCGTTTCTGATCCATATTCTTTGCGTGCTCGCCGCCGGAATCTTTCTTCCGAAGGCCGTGGTCGGATGGTTTCGTCAGATCGCACTCCTCCTCCGGTAAATTGCTGCTAGGCTATGCCCAATTTTCCTCGAGACCCAATGCCCGCTCCTTCGCCAAGCTCCCCCCCATCCTCGGGATCCCGTTCGTCCCTTCGCGAGCTCTTGCGGCAGGGAGCCCTCGTCGAACGCCATCGCCCTTGGCCTCGGGCCGTCGTCGACGCATCGCTCTGGCAGACAGCGGGCGAGCTCCTTTCCGGAGAAAGCTCTTCCCTCCTCGCTCTCTGGGGCGAGCCGAGCGCCGTTCACCTCTCCTTTTTCGACCAAAACTCCGGAGAAGCCGGGGTGATGAGCCTTCCCTGCTCGGGAGGAACCTTCCCCTCCATCGGTCGGCTTCACCCTCCCGCATCACGCTTGGAAAGGGCGATTCGAGATCTCTTCGGGCTTTCCGCCCAAGAGAGTCTCGATTCGAGGCCCTGGCTCGACCACGGGACCTGGGAAGCCCGCTTCCCCCTGGGAATCGCGCCGCGACCGGCCGAGTCGGTCTCCTACGCCTTTCTTCCCGCGGAGGGGGAGGAGCTTCACCAAGTCCCTGTCGGCCCCGTTCACGCGGGGATCATCGAGCCGGGCCACTTTCGATTCACGGCGGCGGGAGAAACTGTCGTCCGCCTGGAAGAGAGACTTGGTTACGTCCATCGCGGCATCGAAAAGCTCCTCCTTGGAGCCGAAATCGATCGCGGCGCGGAGCTTGCCGGACGAGTCTCCGGGGACACGACGGCTGCTTACTCCACCGCCTTCGCCCTCGCCGTCGAAGCGGCGGCCGGCTTGGAGTCTCCGCCGCTGGCTCACTGGTTGCGAGCTCTCTGCGTCGAGATCGAGAGGATAGCCAATCATCTCGGGGATGTGGGCGCTATCTGCAACGATGCGGCTTTCCCCCGAATCCAGGCCTTTTGCGCCCTCCTGCGAGAAAAGCTCTTACGAGCCGCCGACGAATGCTTCGGCCATCGGCTGATGATGGATCGAATCGTGCCCGGGGGGATTCGCGTGCTACCGCAAGCGGAGACGCTCCGACGGCTCCGAGAGCTCTCCAAGGAAATCGCGCTCTCCCTTCCGGAAATCGTCCAGGTCTACGAGAACACCCCCTCTCTCCAAGACCGAGTAGTCGGGACCGGCAGACTCTCCCGGGAGCTGGCAAAGGAGTATAGCTGCGGCGGAGTCATCGGTCGGGCCTCCGGACGTCTCTTTGATGCGCGTCGCAATCTGGGCTATCCCCCCTATCCGAACTTGCGCTTCTCCATCCCGGTTCTGGAAGAGGGAGACGTCGACGCTCGCGTTTCGATTCGGATTCGAGAGATCGAACAGAGCCTCGGACTGATCGAACAGATCATCGACGGGCTACCGGAAGGGCCCGCCAACGCTCCCTTGTCCCGGGAGCAGGCCGCATCCGGCGAAGGAGTCGCGCTCGTGGAAGGATTCCGCGGGGATATCTTCGTCTCGGTTCGGTTCGACGAGAAAGGCCGCATCGCCCGCTGCCACTTTCGGGACCCCTCCTGGTTTCAATGGCCTTTGCTGGAAGCGGCGATTTACGGGAACATCATTGCCGACTTCCCGCTTTGCAATAAATCCTTTAACTGCTCCTACGCCGGCCATGACCTCTGATTCGCAGATCCCATCCTCGCCCCGCCCTCGCCGGCCGACCCTTTTCGGTCTGCTCCGCTCGGGTCTTCCCGAAGCCCCGCCCCCGGTCGATGAGAAGCATCTTCGGGAACTCGGCCGGCGGGTTGAGGAAAGAGCGCGGAGCCGACTGGGGAGAAGCCTTGCTCTCCGTCTCGTCGATGCGGGTTCCTGCAATGGCTGCGAGCTCGAGCTCCATGCGCTCCAGAACCCTTTTTATGACCTGGAGCGTTTCGGACTCCGCTTCGTCGCTTCCCCCCGGCATGCCGATGTTCTGCTCGTGACCGGTCCGGTGACCCGCAACATGCGGGAAGCGCTCGAACGCACCTACCATGCCATTCCCGACCCGAAGTGGGTTGTCGCGGTCGGAGACTGTGCAGCCACGGGCGGTCTCTTTTCGGGGAACTACGCCTGCATCGGGGCGGCGGCGTCCGTGGTTCCGGTCGACTTGGCGATTCCGGGCTGTCCGCCGCGTCCTCGGGAGCTTTTAGCGGGCCTTCTCGCCCTGTTGGAAAGCGCGAAGAAGCCCGCTCACTCTTGAAACCGAACCAGAAGTCGGCGGAGCGCCGGTCGAAGAGCAGGCTCTGTGGCATTTCGCGGGGGCGACGGAAAATTGGGATCGAAAAAAGAAAAAGCTTGGCGTGAGAACCTTCGGCGGCAATGGTGGCGATTCTTACCGGGAGAAGAAACCTTCCGTGGAACTGCAGAGAGCCCTTCTTTTTGACGGGCAGGGAGCCCAAGAGGTCGGCATGGGGAGAGACCTATGCGAGGCCGATGCGGACGTGCGCTGTCTCTATGAGGAGGCGGACCGGGTGTTGGAGATGCCCCTCTCCTCGTTGAGCTTTCACGGGCCCGCAGAAGCGTTGGTGCAGACCGCCGTCTGTCAGCCGGCTCTCTTCGTGCACGGAATCGCCTTCTTCACCCTTCTCCAAAAGCGCGTTCCGAGCTTCCGCTTCTCCGTCGCGGCCGGACTTTCGTTAGGCGAGCTTACGGCCCATGCGGCAGCCGGTACGTTTTCCTTCTCCGCGGGCCTCCGTTTGGTAAAAACGCGTGCCATGGCCATCCAGAAGGCCGCAGAAGAGGCACCAGGAGGCATGATCGCCCTCGTAGGGGCAGACAAAGCGACCGCTGAAGAAATCGCCCGGGAGGCTCGGCTCGACATCGCTAACTACAATGCTCCCGGCCAACTCATCCTCTCCGGGACACACCAAGCACTGGCCCTGGTTCCGGAGCTGGCCCGCGAACGGAAGGTCCGAAAAGTCATTCCGCTCGATGTTTCGGGAGCCTTTCACTCGCGCCTCATGCACAAAGCCGCCGAGGAGTTGAGACGCTTTCTCGAGGACTTTCCGCTCGAAGCCCCTCGCGTTCCTGTGTTTTCCAACTACCTGGGTCGTCCCGTCCGCCGGCCAGACGAGATCCGTAGCACCCTCATTCATCAGGTAGAGGGCTCCGTCCGATGGGAAGATTGCATCCGGGGAATGCTGGAGCAGGGCATCGGCCAATTCGTCGAAATCGGCCCTCGCCCGATCCTCACCGGCCTGCTGCGACGAATCGCGCCTCAGGCGGAGGGGATCGCCCTCACGACCGTTCTAGACTTACAATCCCATGAGCACACACTTCTTAAACGATAAGGTTGCCGTCATAACCGGGGCCAGCCGCGGCATCGGCAAAGCCATTGCCCTTCGACTCGCTCAGGCAGGAGCGGCGGTCGCCTGCGTCAGCCGACAGGCCTCGGATGCCCAAGGGACCGCGGCGGAGATCCTCGATCGAGGCGGAAAAGCCAAGGGATATGGAGCTGACGTCCGCCTCAAGCAGGAGGTGGATGAAATCAGCCGCGCCATTCTCGGCGATTTCGGGCAAGTCGATCTGCTCGTGAACAATGCGGGGGTCACTCGGGACGGGCTGACCATTCGCATGTCCGAGGAGGATTGGGACATTGTAGTCGACACGAACCTCAAAGGCGCCTTTTTGTGGATCCGTGCCTTGAGCCGCCACTTCCTCGAGCGGCGCTCCGGAAAAATCGTCAACATCTCCTCGGTAGCGGGTCTCATGGGGAATCCCGGCCAAGCGAACTACTCCTCTTCCAAGGCGGGGTTGATCGGTTTGACGAAATCGATCGCGCGGGAACTCGCATCCCGAGGCATCACGGTCAATGCGGTATGTCCTGGTTTCATCGAAACCGATATGACCAAGGATCTTCCCGAAAAAGCTCGGGCTCGGCTTCTGGAGGAAATCCCTCTCAAACGCTTCGGCCAAGCCGAGGAGGTCGCTGGACTCGTGGCTTTTCTCTGCGGACCCGAGGCGAATTACATCACCGGTCAGCTTTTCGTCGTCGATGGAGGGCTTCTGGCTTGACCCGGCCCTCGGAAATAGCGACGAGAGGATGGCGGACGAATGAGAGCGGAAAACAAAAGGAAGACCGATTCGAGTCGGCTTCGTCGCCAGGAGGCGCCTGAACCGAGAATGGGGCTTTTCCACGATTCCGGCGACTTTTTGGTTGCCAAATCACGATTCCGTTTCTAACTAGCCTCGAACTCGAAGGAGAGTAGATTTTATGGCAGAGAAGAAATCGATCGAAGAACGCGTAAAAGAGATGATCGTAGAGCAGCTCGGGGTTAATCCGGAGCAGGTGACGCCCAAGGCCAAGTTTATCGAAGATCTCGGGGCCGATTCCCTAGATACGGTCGAGCTGGTCATGGCTTTTGAGGAAGAGTTCAACGTGGAAGTGCCCGACGAAGAGGCGGAAAAGCTGCAGACGGTAGGCGACGTCATCCGATACATCGAAGAGCATGTGGAGGAAGAGAGCTAAGGCCGTGACCCTCCGTTCTTCGTTGGATCGTCTTTTGCGGGGCTCCCAGGCCCCATTCCCCGCATGAGACGTCGGGTCGTGGTGACAGGGTTCGGGGCTGTAACCCCAAACGGCAACGACGCCAACTCTCTCTGGGAGAGCGTCCGGAACGGTCGTAGCGGAATCGACCGCGTTACCGCTTTCGATACAGCGGGGTACGATTGCCGCATCGCCGGCGAAGTGCGCGGCATCGACTTGAGCGAGGCATTCCGCAATCCGAAGGAGGCCCGCCGCGCGGATCGGTTTTCTCAGCTGGCGATGACCGCCGCAAAGGAAGCGGTCCGCCACTCGGGATTGAACACCGATCGAGAGGATCCTTCCCGGATAGGCGTCATCGTCGGTTCGGGCATCGGTGGACTGAAAACTCTGGAGGATCAGCATACGGTCCTTCTGCAAAAGGGCCCCAAGCGGACTTCCCCGCTAATGATCCCGATGATGATCACCAACATCGCTTCGGGCATGATCGCCATCGAATTCGGCTGCCAAGGACCCAACTTCTGCGTGGTGACCGCGTGTGCCACGGCAGCTCATTGCATCGGGGAGGCTTGGCGACTCATCCGGGACGAGGAAGCGGAAGTCATCGTCGCGGGCGGAAGCGAAGCTGCGGTCGTCCCGCTGGGCCTATCGGGCTTCGCCAATATGAGGGCTCTCAGCCTTCGTAACGACGATCCACAAAAGGCATCGCGTCCCTTCGACAAGGACCGAGACGGTTTCGTCTTGAGCGAGGGAGCGGGGATCGTCGTCCTTGAGGAGCTAGAGCACGCCAAGAAGCGCGGGGCTCCGATTCTTGGCGAGATCATCGGCTATGGACTTTCCGCCGACGCCTCCCACATCACCGCCCCCGATCCCAACGGCCGCTGCGCCGCCCGCGCGATGACCGCAGCGCTCAAACGCGCCGGGAAGAATCCGGATCAGATCGACTACATCAACGCCCACGCGACCTCGACGCAGCAAGGAGACGCTTGCGAAGCGCTGGCCATCCGGAGCGTCTTCGGTCCGTACACGAAGAAGGTCCCCGTGAGCGCGACCAAATCCATGACCGGCCACTGCTTGGGGGCGGCCGGAGCCGTCGAGCTCATCCTCTGCTTGCAAGCTTTGGAAGAGCAATTGATCCCCCCGACGATCAACCTGGACAACCCCGATCCGGCGTGCGATCTTCACCACGTTCCATATGAGGCGCGAGAGAGTAAGTTGAAGGTGGCCATGAGCAACTCCTTCGGGTTCGGAGGACACAACGCATCCCTGGTAGTGGCGAAGTTCGAATAGAAAGAAGAGATCGTAGCATGAAGGCAAACATTCACCCGGAATATGGGGAGACCACAATGACCTGCGCCTGTGGCGCCGTCTACCACACTCGCTCCACCAAGAATCGGCTTCGGTTGGGAATTTGTTCGTCCTGCCACCCCCTCTTTACGGGGCAGCAGAAGCTCGTGGACACTGCGGGAAGGGTGGAAAAGTTTCTGCGCCGCTTCGGAAATAAGTTGCCGGATATGGCGGCCGCCGCT
>NZ_CABFUZ020000164.1 GCF_902143385.2 Methylacidimicrobium cyclopophantes | reverse complement strand
CCCGCCAGCGCTCCCCCCGCCGCTTCCCAGAGGAAGCTCGCAAAAAGAACCAGGGCGGCGATCAGGGCCGCGAGCGCGCGCAAAAGCCAGGCCCGGGTGGGGATTCGGGCTTCCGGGAGGCTCTCCCGGCTCGGCAAGCCGTAGAAACGCGGGAGGAGAAAGGCCCCCACGCCCAGGATCGGAAGCAGCGGGAGGCCTTGATAGAGCAAAAGCAGACTGAGCGAGTGGAGGAAGGGAGAAAAGCGCAGCCCTCCTTCCTCGGACGCGATCCAGAGGCTGCCGACGACCGCTCCGAGAAGGCCGAAAAGGGCGAGAAGAAAGCTCGGCGGGGGATTGTCCCTTCTCGCCGGGAACCGCGAGGCGAGCAACCAGAGGAAGCAAAGGATCGCGCTCCCGAACAGCCCGTCCCCCCATCCGGTCAGCCCGAAGAGATGGAGCAGACCGACCGCCGAGAGCGCCGCGGCGACTCCGCCCGTCTCCCAAATCGAAAACCGTTTGACCTCGAGGAGGCGAGGCACCGAGGTCCCCAGGAAACCGATCACGAAACTCCCGACGAAGCCCTCGATTACAATTCGCGGATGGCTGATCGGCGGCGGCGCCCACGCCAATCCCCAAAAAAAGAAGAGCGGCCAGATCGCGACTCCCAAGCCCCCCAAAAGAACGCCCAAGGGGAAGAGCATCCGATAGGGCTCCTGGGCGCACAACCCGATCCACTCTCCCCACGGGAGAGGCTCGGTTCCTTGGTTTTTCCCTTTTGCCTCCACCTTCCGTTGATTTTATTACAGAACCGACCGGTTCGGAAGGCTACTCCGACCACGACGAAAAGAACCGCAAGGACCGTCGCTGCGACGATCTGGGCGGCCAGGAGCGGCAACCGATCCGGATTTTGCAGGAATCGCACCATCGCTTCTTCGCGGCTCGAAACCCGCAGCATCGCTTGTCAGGAGGGCCAAAACGGATCGAGCCAGCTCTTCGTGAGGTCGGGCGCAGAATAGGCGCCGATCCCGAAGATCGTCTGGAAATCGAGGCGGGCCCGCGTATGGCGCCCTCCGAAGAGAAGCTCCTCCCCGCCGAGAGCCGGACGGTAGCGGTTCGTCCCGGGGTCCAGCGCATACCCAATTCGGCGGTTGATCCTCGTATTACTCCGGGACAGTCCGTCCCCCTGGGTGGATCGGGCGAAGCGTGTCGATCGAAAGAATCGCTAAAAGGGCCGCCATCACCGCCGTTGCGCTGATCGCTCCCGCGCGCCAAAACTTGGGATCCTCGATCACGCGACCTCCCGTTCCCCGCGAAAGCGGACCGCTTACTTCGATCTTACCCTCGCGGAGAGTCGAGAACAAAGCTATGCCGTCCGGTCCACCGAAACAAGCGGAATGGGTCCTCGAATCACAAGCTCTCCCCACCCGGCAGGAGCTCTAGCGATCTTTTGTCTCTCGGGCTTCTTCCCCGGAGCCCCGGCCCCCGTTTGCGCCTCTCCGCTCGAAAACGACCATGGACCTTATCCGACCTCGATACTAGTCTTGTCGGTGCCAACCCCTTCGCTCATGCCCCCTCGACAGAAACATCGGACGCCGACCTCCGGACCCGCTTTCCTCTTCATCCCAAGCCTCCTCGCCCTCGCCCTCTCGTTCTTCGCCTTCGCCGCATCCGCCGACCCCCCCGCTGCTTCCGACGGTGCCGTCCCCGATATCAGCCGCGATCCCTCCGACCTCCCCGGCCCTCTGGGAAAGAGGCCGCCGAAGCTAGTCAAAGTCACGCTCCATACGATCGAACGGGAAGGAAAACTCGCGGAGGGTGCCTCCTTCCCGTATTGGACCTTCGACGGACAGGTCCCGGGTCCGTTCCTGCGCGTCCGTGTCGGCGATACTTTAGAAATCCACCTTGCCAACGATCCGAAAAGCCGAATGGTCCATTCGGTCGACTTTCACGCCGCATGGGGATTTTCCGGGGGAGCCGCGGCGACCCAGACCATTCCGGGTCAGGAAAAGGTCTTTACCTTCCGGGCGCTCAATCCCGGCCTCTATCTCTACCACTGCGGAACGCCGATGGTAGCCCAGCATATTGCAAACGGCATGTACGGCCTGATCCTGGTCGAGCCCGTCGGAGGACTTCCCAAGGTCGATCGGGAGTTCTACGTCATGGAAGCGGAAATCTACACCTCCGCCCCCATAGGTTCCCGTGGTCCGCAGACCTCGGACCTGACGAAGATCCTCCGTTCGGAACCCGAATATTTCGTCTTCAACGGATCGGTCGGCGCATTGAGTCGACATCCGCTTCGAGCGAACGCCGGGGAGAAGATCCGGATCTATTTCGGGAACGCCGGTCCGAATTTCTCCTCCAATCTCCATCTGCTCGGAGCCGTTCTGGAGCATATCTCCCCGGATGGAAGCGTCCTTTCTCCCTTGCGCGAAAACACCTGTTCCCTCTTCGTCCCCGCAGGCGGATCCGGTTTTCTCGAATTCGCACCCAAGGTCTCCGGCCGCTATCCGCTGATGGACCATTTTTTCGCCCGGATGGAAAAGGGCTTGGGCGGAGAACTCATCGTCGAGGGTCCTTCCGATCCTGCGATTTCCCACGAAGGTCCGGCAACTCCGAGCGGCAAGACGAAACGATCTTCGCGCTAGCCGGGATCTCTCGGAAGGTTTCTCCCCAAAGCCTCTCGTTCCCAGCCGGGCGGAGAGGAGGCTTCCCCAAGGCATCCTGGAGAAGGCGCCCAGCCCGATTCCCCACCCGCGCGGACCGTCTTGGCCCGGTGCTTCCCATGATGTTTCTTGCGCGAATGCTTCGAGACGGTCCGGGCATCCGAGGCCCGGGAAAGGGGAGCCCAGATCTCCGGCACGGCCGCGATTCCTTGGTCTCCGAGGCGCGCCTCTTCCAGGATGCCATCCGCGATCGCTCGGGCGATCCGCTCCCGCACCTGCGGCTGCGCTACCAAGCGCGCCTCGCGCGGATTGGTCAAATAGGCGCATTCGGCCAGAACCGCGGGAATCGTCGGATTGCGGGTGAGCCGCAGCCTTCGCCGGGTGACCCCCCGGCCCGACTCGCCGACCACGCCCGCCAGGTAGTGCTCGATGCGGGTGGCTAATCCGTGGCTGTCCGCATGCCAGAAGAAGGTCTCGGCACCGCGGACGCTCCCATCTCCGAGCGCGTTGTAGTGAATGCTCACCACCACGGCTCCCGGTCCCAACCGGTTCGCCATCCTCACCCGCTCATCGAGGTCGACGAACCGATCGTCGGTTCGAGTCATGACCACCCGAAACCCCTCCTTGCGCAAGAACCGCGCCACTCGCCTGGCCGTGTCGAGAGCCAGATCCTTTTCCAAAAGCCTTCCGCCGGGGAGCGGACGGCTCGTTCCCCCGTTGTCGCTCCCCCCATGCCCGGGATCGAGAAGCACTACCGAGAAGGGACGCATCGGAGCCGCGAAAGCAGCCGTGGGGGATGTAAAACCTCCCACCAGCGCTACCAGGCCCGCCAGGAGCCGTTGCATCCAGATCGCTTTCACGGAAAGGCCGGGATGTTCCGATGTAAAAGACTGCAGCCAAGTAGGAAGTAAAGCTTTTTTTTGCAAACGGCCGATGGAAGGCTCCGGAGAAGGCTCAAAACCGGTAGCTGAGCGTCCCCTGGACCCAGAACGGCCATCCGGCCGCGACATAGTCCGAATTGGAGGCCACGTCCGAAGCGAGCCCGCTCGCGTAAGGAAGCCAGTAGACCGAGTTGAGGGTATTCCAGAGATAGACCGTCAAGCTCCAATTGTCCTTCTGGTAGGTGGCGCTCAGGTTGGTGACATACTGGGTCGGCACCACCGCCGAGTAGTTGTAGAAGAGCGGATAGCTGCTCATCACGAGCGCCGACGCGGTCAAGGAGAGCCCGAAGTCGGTCCGGTAGGTGACCATCGCGTTGGCTGTCTGGTTGGGAAGCCCGATCCAGTTGTAAACCCCTGGGATGCCCGAGACATTGATCGGAGCCACACCGGTTCCGTTGTCGTCAAGCGGAAGATTGTGGCGGAAGGCGTAGCCCGTGGAATAACTCTGGGTTTGGCTCGGACCATAAGGGAGAGACGAAAAGTTCCAGGTGCCGTGCATGTAGGCGTAGCCCGCCCGGAACCACCAGTGGCGGTTGGGCTGGTAGGTCGCATTGTACTCGAAGCCCTGGAGCAGGCCCGGATTAGGCTGGAAGCCGATCTGGTCCATGTAGAGGTTCTGGTGGAAGAAGGCGAAGGACATGTAGAGCTTGTCGTGCAGGAGGCTCAGCTTGGCTCCCACCTCCCCGAGCTCGTTGAGCAGGTGCATCTCCTGCGAGGTCTGCGTGGGAACGAAGCCCCCCATGTCGGCCGCAGCCGTCACATACTCGTAGTTGAAGTTGCCGTAGAGGCTGAGCCAGGGGAAGGGCTTGTAGACCGGGCCGATCGAGAAGAGCGGGTCGATCATCGAGGTCTGGAGCTGCGTGTACTCGATCGAAGGCGTGCCGGGAGGGGTCTGCGCGCTGATGAAGTAGGTCGTCGCCCGCAGCCCGTACTGGAGGCTCAGCTTCTCGCCAAACTTGATGTCGTGCTGCCAGAAGGGCGCGATCGACCAGTAGGTCGAATCGGTCGTTCCCGTCGTCCCGTTGAGCGGCTCGAAAAAGTAACCCCCCGCACCTCCCGGAATCGGCCATTCCCCGCCCCCCGGCGCGTTCGGGTTCAGGATCGCGGCCTGGAAATAGGGAGTATTGCGGACATCCCAGAGCAGCGGGTTCTGCGCCATGCTGAACATGTTCGGAGAGTTGATCAGCATGGTCGAAACGTAGTCCTGGTTCCTCTGAAATACCCATTCGAGTCCGGTGTCGACATTGTGCGAGATCGCGAAAGCATCCTTCTCTCGCTTCCCCGACTTGTCTCCCCCGATCGGGGTGTCGAAGGCGAGGCGGCACTCGGTCCGGTTGTCGACCTCGTAGTCGCCCATCACCGCCTCGTCGTAGAAGTAGGACGGCTGAACGGAGTCGTGGCGGGTGTACCAGACGAGCGTATTGTTCACCAGATCGAATCCCTCGTCCACATGGACCTTCTGGATGAGCTGGGTCATCCCCTGGTATCCGGTCTGCTGGGCGTAGGGGCTCATCAGGAGCTGCCTCCGGTTGACCGGACCCAAGCCGACCCCGTAAGTCCCGAAGCCGAGGGGGGAGGGAGCAATCGGGGCCCCGGGGTTGGCGGCCCAAAAGTTCTGAAAGTAGGGGATGCTCCCCCACCGGGAGGGGGAAAGGGCTCCGATGTAGTCGAGCGAGCCCCCGCTCTGGAAGAGCGCGTTGGTCGGCCGGTTGAAGCCCGCATAGCCGATCGGCGAAAAGGAGGCGAAATCGGCGTCGACGTAGAGGTCGGCCGAATAGTTGTCGACCGGCTTCCAGCCGAGGGCCAAGTAGAGGTTCTGCTGGTCGTTGTGGACCGTCTGATACCAGCTCCCGCTCTCGATCCCCATGTAGCTCACCCGATAGGCGAGCTTGTGCTCCTTGTCGATCGGTCCGCCCATGTCGCCGCCCCACATGTACTGCTGATACATCCCGGTCGAATCCCAGGCGTTGCCCCGGAACTTGTCGAAGTAGGGCTGCTTGGTCGTGTAGTTGACATAGCCCGAAGACTCCTGGCCTGCGCCGAAGACCGCGTTCCCGGGGCCTTCGACCATGTCCATCGACTCGATCATGTTCCAATTCCACGGAAGCCCAGAGTTGACCATCTCCACGTTCATCACGCTCATCGACATCCCGTTGATGAAGGGCAGAGCCTCGTTGCCCCGGATGTAGGGCGCCGGGGAGATCCAGGCGTCGATGCTGCCGAAGGCCGTGGGATTGATCATCGCGAAGCTGATCGGATTCATATATCCGCCCTGCGCATTTACGCCGGCTGCATCCATCAGGGTCTTGTTGATCGGCGTGACCTGCCTCGGGATATCCATCACATCCATCGGGATCCCGTAGACCGAATCGGTGGGAGCGGAGGTCGGGAGCATCTGGGGAACATTCGATACCGCCTTCACCGTCACCGGGGCCATGGTCGACTCGGGCGTCGCTTGCTCCAGAGGGGCGGCCGTCCTCGTCCCCGAGCCGCCGGAAGGACCGGACAAATCCGACGACGGATCCGCCGGGCTCGGAGGGAGCTGACCCCAGAGCAGCGGCCGGAGGACGAGCAGCAGGCCCATCGCGAGCGCCAGGCAGCTGCCTCTTGCGCCGCCCGGGCAGAGCCCGATCCGGCCCGACTTCGCCCCCGGCAAGCGGCCAGACTCTTTTCCTTCCCGAATGGAGCGCCCGACCGCGATCGAGCGCCCCCCTCCCACTCCACGTCCGCCCGCAGGGAGCGCAATCTCCTTCATCGATCGGACGCCTCCAGGCTTTGCCGCGCGAGCCCATTTCCCGTCAAGCGGCCGATTCGATTCCTCGCAATCAGGTTTTCGACCGATTCCGCGAAGATTCGCAAGGATCCTGGTCCGACCCGCGTTCCCTCGAGCCGCCCTTCGTCCACCCAGCGGTAGATGGTCCAGCGGCTGACACTCAACATCCGTGCAGCCTCGTCGGGCCGCATCAATTTCTTTTGCACATCTCCTCCCCAAAGTTGACGTTCGCGTTCTTCGCGCCGAGCCCCGGAATGGCCGCCCAATTGTCAGGACAAGCCAACCCGGACGGAGCTCGAGCGCATATTGCCGTGACCGGCAAAATGGCTACGCGAGATGTCGGGGAGGAGGAGAAAGGGGACGATCGGTTCGGATCGTCACTGCGGGCCGCTCGACGGGCGGTGTTTCGGGCGAGAGAAGCAGGGGCGTCAAGGCGGTCGCGTCCGCGAGAGAGAAGAGACCGAAATCTTCCTGGGACCTTTCGGTCCTCGAGGAGTGCTCCTCCTTGCTCTTGCCCTTGACGACCTTCTTACAGATCTGGCAGGGATGCTTCCCGTCAAAGGTCATCGTCAATCCCGTTTCCATCCCGTAACTCTGCGCATAGCGCACAAGCATTCCGGCCCACGCGGCTCCCTGCCAGAAGAGCCAGTGGCCCCCGGCGAGATGACAAGCCGCCAGGAGAGCGAACAGGATTCCCGCTTTTCTCAAGATAGGTCCTTGTTGCCTCTATCGTCGTTTTGTGTCAACCGCTTTTTTTGCAGTTTCCTCCCTGGCTCTCCGAGGAACACCTTCCGGCAAATTGTCTCACCAAAACGAGGGCCCTCGCCGTTCGGCGGTTCCAAAAGTCGCTGGGTTTTCCAAATAAGCGTACTGCATAACGTTTTCTCTTGCTTTTCAAATTAGGTACGCTAATTATATGGCAAATTGCTGCGATGAACGCAGACACACTTATGGAGGAAAGCATGATTGCCCAGTACGACACGATCCCAGCGACGCAAGAAACCCCGAAGCGCACTTTGCGCCAGCAGGACGGCTCGGCCCTCGGGGCTTTTGCCAGACGATTCGCGCAGTGGACTTGGCTCGCCGCCTTGACGCTGCTGCTCGTCTCCCTCCCTGCGACCGCCGCCTTCTTTTACGATCTCTTCCGCTGGCCCGGCGCAGACGGCTCCTTCGTGCGGCAATGGGTGATGGAAGGCTATCCCACGAGCTTCGCACTTCTCGCCATCTTGGCGGAAGCGAGCCTTGCCTATGTGCTGGTTGCTCGGAGGGTAGTGCGCTGGCCCTATCTGCTCCTACCCGCTTTCGTCGGACTGGCCTGGATGGGACAACTTGCGGTCGTCTTGGCCACCCCGGGGCACCCGGCGATTACCCCGCTCCTCGCCTTGAAGGCCGCGTTGCTCGCACCGGCAGCGGCCCTCCTCTTCGCGATCCCCCCGTGGATCGCCGAAGGGCTCGAGCGGCGAAAGGCCGAGAGCGCCTAGTTTGGCGGATTCCGTGTTTGTAGTGCCATCGGAAAGGGCGGACTCCCGGTCCG
>NZ_CABFUZ020000163.1 GCF_902143385.2 Methylacidimicrobium cyclopophantes | reverse complement strand
TCAGGCCGGGGAGGATGTCAAATTGTGGGGAAAAACACTCTCCAGACTCAAGTCTATCAGGTGGCAACGGAAGTTGCGCTCGACACCAGATGGGGCAGCCCGTAAAATAAGGCCGACATGTCACGACCGGTAGTCCTTCCTTACACGATCGCTTCCCTGACTGGGACGCTGAGCAATCCAAGCCCGGCAAGTGTTTTTGACAATAACTACCAAGCGCTTGCGAATGCCATCGATGATCCGGCAACGGGTTACATCAACTACGGGCAAGACACCGGAACCGTGAATGCCCTTGTGGTCACGCTGTCTCCTCCCGCAACGTCTTACGTGAATGGATTGACGCTTCTTGTGGCTCCCGCCAACAGCAACACGGGAGCATCGACAATCAACGTAAACGGGCTGGGAGCGGTCAACATAAACTCCGTTGCCACGAATGCGGCGTTGCAAAACGGGGATATCCAGGCGGGAATCCCGGCGCTCATGGTTTATAGCGCGGGGAACTTTGTGTTGCTTAACCCTTTGTCTCTCAGCGGACTCCCATCGACGCTCGCGCAGAGCGGGATTTGCGGATTGAGGCTTGTGCCTGGAACGACATCTTGGGGTTTGGGCGTGCCATCGGTATCAGGAGCAACAAACATATCATGGCAACCGTTCAGCGGGAATTGCGTTACACTCTGGAATACCAACGCAAACGCCTGGCAGCTATTCAGCATCCCGTCCTCCATCGTGATCACGCTCTCCAACTACGGGATCACCAGCACCACTACCGGCACATATGACATTTTTGCCGCATACAACAATGGGGTGGTGTTCACCTTACAACCATGGTCGAACGCAACCACCCCATCCGCCAGAACTGGAACTTCGAGTTTGATAACCTCTGGGACGAGCGGCTACAGCAACTGGAGGCTGCTCGGGTCCGTAAACGTAAGTAACGGGACATTCGACTTCAATTCTGGAGGAAACTTCTGGTTATGCGACGTGAACAACCCTGTTCCCGTTTTTGCCGGCGGATCTGTATCCCTTGTTTTGAGCAATGTTAACAACATGCTTGAAGGAACGATTGTACAGAGTGGAACGGTTGGAACGGGAGGCTCTTGGGTCGAGGGTGCTCCATCTTTCGAAACCGCAGTTCCGAGTGTCACTCTCCCTAACGGGCAAGTGTTCGGGGGAGGAGATAGCGGAATGGCGTTAGGTTCTTTGGGTAGTCAAGGCGGGTACGTTAATGGATCGGGACAATACTTTTACATTCACACAAATGTGCCCGTTATCGCCCAAGGTCCTCAGGTGGGAGGCTTTGGGAGCTACACTTTCGTAAAGTTGTTTATATGACCGCTCCCAGAGTAAACACGTTTCCAGCGTCGCAAACGCTTTCGCAGTTCGATTTGTTGAACGACACAGGGAGAAAGGTGTTTGCGCGTTATCTCGCCTCGTTGATCGGCGGCGTGCAGAGCAAAACAGCGACGCTTCAGAGCGCCATGGACAATCGGGGCGGATCCGGGGGAGCCGTTGCATTGACGACGGGCACATCTCTCCCAGCGAATACTTGGACCACGATTGCTTCCTTTACCTTGTCGCTACCCGCCGGGACGGTATTGATCGGGGGGGCTAACGTGTCTACCGGGGCGGGTAGCAGCGCCACGGTATATATGCAGTGCACAGATCCAAATAGTACAATGCTAGGGACATCCGGTTTATATCCCGCAGGGATGGGAGTGCTCAGTTTCACCATGTATTACTCGAGTGCTGTTTCCGGCACATGGAATATTCAATGCTATCCTTCCGTTGCCGGTTCCGTGGGCGGCGGAAATTACTGGTATGTCTATCTTTAGGAGTCGCCAATGTTAGGACAACCCGACGCAAGCAAGGATCCGGAGACCGGCAGCATTTTCGCGGGCTACCTGATTCCCGGTTCGATCTATTCCACTATCCCGCTGTGGGTGCAGGAGACGTTACCGGCAATCCCTCCGCTGCTGGGATCTGCGATGGGGAATGTTCAGGCTCCCTACACGATCCCAGGGGGAGTTTTCGGCGCGACCACAGTAGCAGGGCCGGCTTCGTCCCTAGTGTACTTGAGGAATATAACGCCAGCTCCCATTCCCGTATGGATGACAACGCCGCTCGAAGGCTATTCGCGATCCTATTCCTCTCCATAAGGCGATTCATTCGCCGCATCGGGACGCAATGAAAGTTCCCTTCACCGTTTCTCTCCCACAGAAGCAGCGCCTTCTTCCCTGGACGGAAGAACCACCCGAAAGCGCCTAACAGCCAGGGACGGGTGGTTTGTATGAAATCCACGTAAAAATGCGGGGCATTTCGGAAATGCTCCATCAAAACTCAGCGCGGGTACTCCAGCCAAGGGTTTTTGGCTGGAGCGGAAGCGCTGCCTCCTCACTGTGTGTAAACATAACCGTCGCTCCTTTGTAACAAGGTCAGGTGCTTTGGATGAACATCAAATACTTTGCCGTCCGCGCTCGGAACAAAAGAAAAAGAGGGCCGGAACCGGATGGCGATGCGCCCGAGGAAGGTTCCAGCGTATTTCCCCGCGGGGATGACGGCCCGCACGATATCCCCGGTCTGAAACCCCAGAAAGCGTTTGGCTCCGGCTTTATGGCCCACCGGGAACCCGTACCGGTTCAGCCGCGCCTGTTGCCGTTCTCCGTGGCCCATGGCGCGTATCGCCAAAGGGCGATGGTCGGCATCCAGGCGAACCGCACCACCGCTCTCGCCAACGCAGGCCGCGTCGATCCAGTGCGCCTTCGGGTAATTCTGCCGGTGCCGGTTCCACTTCGTGCGGCCACCCGTTCCCACCTCGACCGGCAGACCGATAGCTACCAAGCCGCGCCATAATGCCCAGCGGGTACTGTTCACGGCAGCGGCATCTTTCAAAGTCGCCTTGCGCTGGGCCTCGATGCGGGCAAGCCGCTTCGGATCTTTCTCCAGGAATTCGGCGACATCCCGATTGGCTTTGCGCTGATTGCAGGGACGACAGGCCAGCGTGAGGTTGCTCACACGGTCGCTGCCGCCTTTACTGCGGGGATGAATGTGGTCTATTTCGAGAGAAACGTTTTCCGCTCCGCAGTAGGCGCACTTGCGGCCCCACTTCTCCAATAAATACTCCCGGACCTCATACCCCTGCAAAGTCCCTTGCTGATACTCGGCACCGGAGCTCTCGGGGTTTTGCAGCGCCTGGGTGTCGAACCGCACCAGTTCCTGCGACAGCGCAGAAACCGGCGCCCAGCGCAGCAGGCGCTCGACCCAGGTCATGGTCGTGTCTACCCGATGTTGCAGGCTGGGCGGAAGCCAACCTTCCCGCCGGGTCCGGTTGTCGAAGCGGGGCGCACGGTAGCGCAGCTTTGCACGCCGGAACCGCCGATGCGCCCGGCGTTGTTCCAGAGCCTTGCGAATTGCGGCTCCCTGATGGGTCAGTTCTCCAGCCCAAATAACGGTCGGTCCGCGTCGGGCGAAATGGGCCACTAAAGCCATCCCCGTTTCCTTGCTACCGGGATCGAGCTTGATGCGGATCTGTTGAACTTCCCCGCCTTCCCGGTCCTTCAAGATGATGGTGAAAGGATGGCGCCGGAACACCGCCGCCTTACCCTTGCGCAACAACTCCCGCGCCCTGGCCGGATGGCAGGGCATGAGGGGTTGTCGGTTTTTATCCAGTACCAACACCCGATTCTGTGTCATGGACTACTCCTTTCTATCTGGGCTTCCGCCCGTAAAGTTCGCCTCGGCAAAGTTGATGAGGCTTGTTGGGAGACGGACACCGCTTGCACTACTCCCAGCTTGCTTTTAATCCGCCTCGACAGTAGCCCGAAACTGGCAACGCATCCCGGGGTGTCGTGACCTCACCAACATAGTTCACGGATGTCTCCGATCACTGAGCCTGGTCAACCAGGAGCCTGCTCTCACAAGCTCCGCCTGTAGCCCGAAGGCTCAGGGGGAGTGGTTGACGAGCTCGGAGTTGAATTTGCTTTGGGAGGAATGTAACGCTGATCTGGTAGGATCGGCGGCATCGTGGGAGCAGAAGCAAAAACCAACCGGAGCCTAAAATGATCTGTTTTAAGGGCGGGACACGCCCGGTTAGCCTGTGAAGTGAACGGTGCGGTAATGCCGTCAGCAGCAG
>NZ_CABFUZ020000162.1 GCF_902143385.2 Methylacidimicrobium cyclopophantes | reverse complement strand
GGCGGCCGTCTCGAGCCTCCCCGAGGAGTCTCGGCGGAAGCTCGGGCCGGAGGCGGTTTACCTGGAGGAGATTGCATCGGCCTCGACTCGCATGAATCGGCTCGTGGAGAATCTCTTGGATATGGCTCGGATCAGTTCCGGCGGTTTTACGCTAAAAAAAGAATGGTGTGACGTGAAGGACTTGGTGGATGCGGCGCTCCGAGACACCGAAAAAGAGTTGAAAGGCCGAGAGCTCCGGATCACGGTTCCGAGCAATCTCCCCTTGGTGCGTATCGACTTTCCCCTGGTGCAACAGGCTCTCACCAATCTTTTGCTCAACGCGGGGATGCATACTCCGCCGGCTACTCCCGTCGAGCTGACGGTCGAGGAGGACCGATCCCGAGGGCAGTTGTGCATCCGCGTGGCCGATCGAGGTCCGGGGCTGGGCTCGAAGAACGAGGGTCAACTTTTTGATAAGTTTTATCGAGGCAGTGGAGCGCCTCCCGGCGGAACGGGATTGGGCTTGTCTATCGTCAAGGGAGTAGTGGAGGCTCATGGGGGCAAGGTCGAAGCGGCGAGTCGGCCGGAGGGAGGTGCGGTGTTTTCTCTCTTCTTTCCTCTAGAACGAGCCCCGGAGGCGGTTGCCTCTGCGAAAGTTTCTTTGTGATGCAACCAGAACCGACCACTGAGCATCCAGCTCGACTCGTCGTGATCGATGATGAACCGCAGATCCGGCGCCTACTCCGTATGGCTCTGGAGGGACATGGCTACCAGACCGTGGAAGCGGCAAGCGGGCAAGAGGGCGTTTTGGCTGTCGCGCAAAGCCGGCCGGAAGCGGTCGTCCTTGATCTTCTGCTTCCCGACACGAGCGGGGTGGAAGTGATCCGGCGTGTGCGCGAATGGAGCGAGGTGCCGATTTTGGTGCTTTCGGCTCTCGGCCAGGAAAAGGAAAAGGTGAGCGCCCTCGACGCCGGGGCAGACGACTATTTGACGAAGCCTTTCGGGCTCGAGGAGCTGCTCGCGCGAATCCGGGTGATGCTGCGCCGTGCGCTTCGTCCCGCCGAAAGCCCCAATTTCTCTAGCGGCCTTTTAGAGATCGATTTGAGTGCCCGCCGCGTGTGGGTAAACAAGAAGGAGCTCCATTTAACCGCGACGGAATATGCTCTTCTGCGGCTTTTTGCCCGCCATGCGGGCAAGGTGCTGACTCATCGCCAGATCCTGCAAGAGGTTTGGGGTCCGAAATCTGTCGAGCAGACTCACTATCTGCGCGTCTACATCGGCCGGTTGCGGGAGAAGCTGGAGCGCGATCCCGCGCGGCCGCTTCTCCTGCTCACCGAACCGGGCGTCGGATATCGCCTCGCGTTGCTTGATCCTGAGTAGAATCCGGTTGCCCCTAGAATGGGTTGGTGGCAGGTTTTTTGGGAATGTCCGCCCTCCGAGAGAAGCCGTTGGAAGCCCGTATCTGGGAAGCTGTCGGCGGGTGGAGACAGCTGGAAGGGGATATTTTCGGCCTAGGCTGGAGCGTGGAAGCCCTCGACTTTTCCGCCGCAAAAACGGTCGACTGGGCGAGGAGCTTTCATCCGGACAGCCTGGAAATCTGCGTCAATTTCGCTGGACACGGATTGGTACGGGCAGGGAAGCAGAGCACACTCTTTCTCCCGGGCTGCTTCGGTTTTTACGCGCTACGCCGGGATGGGTTGGAGGCGACGCGGTCGGGCGGGGAATCGAATCGTTTTTTGACTTTCGAGTGGTCTCGCTCCTGTCTGGCAAAGGAGCTCGAAGGGCTAGAGGACAATCTGATGGCTGCGGTCCGGAAGTGGCTCGCGGGACAGTGCCAAGATCCTCTGGTTGGGCGATCGCGTCCCCTTCCAGGATATTGGGGTCACGCCTGGAATCACTGGGTCTCTCCCGATCTGCCCGGCCGGGCGCGCTCTCTCTGGTTTTGGGGCCGCGCGCTGGAGCTGGCGGGAGCCGTTCTCTTCGAGGATTCGCCTCCGAGGTCGGAGCAACGCCGCCGTTGGAACGGACGACGGTGGACCGAGCGAGCCCAAGAGTATCTCCGGGCGCATTTGGCCGAGCCGCTCTGCTTGAAATCCCTGGCCCGTGAAGTCGGCTGCAGCCCCTTTTACCTCAGCCGGATCTTTTCAGACCATGTGGGAGAGACCCTCCCCGCCTACCTGCGCAGGCTGCGCATCGAAAAGGCCGCCCAGCTCCTCCGGGATGGAGATCACAATGTCACCGAGGCGGCTATGGCGGTAGGCTATTCGAGCCTGAGTCATTTCAGCAAGGCCTTTTGCCGGATCATGGGATGCTGTCCCTGTGTCTATCCGAATCCGGCCCGGTTAGTCCGGTGACTCCCGCTATTCTCCCGCTGCCAGGGCGACCATCTCCCGGATCGCCTTTTCCCATCCGACCCAGAGGGCGCGGGAGACGATGGAGTGGCCGATGTTCAGGGTGCGCACTTGGGGAAGACGAGCCACGTAGCGACGGACATTGCGATAGGTGAGTCCGTGGCCCGCATGGACCTCTAAGCCGATCGAGCGGGCCAATTCGGCTGCGGCCGCCTGCTTGGCGAGCTCGGTCTCTTCGGCCTCGGGATGAATCGCGTTGGCATAGCCGCCGGTATGAAGTTCGACGCAGTCCGCTCCCGCTTTTTTCGCCGCCCGCACCTGATCCGGATCGGGATCGATAAATGCCGTCACGAGGATTCCGGCGGAACGCAGTCGGGCGATGCCGGAAGAAAAGCGCTCTTCGCTCCCAAGGAGATTCAGCCCTCCTTCGGTCGTGACCTCTTCCCGGCGTTCGGGAACCAGACAGACTTCCTCCGGGAGAAGCTGGCAGGCGAAGGAAATCATCTCGGGAAGAAAGGCCATCTCGAGATTCAAACGCCGCACCACGCTGCGGATGCGGCGGACGTCCTCGGGTTGCATATGGCGTCTGTCCTCCCGAAGGTGAGCGGTCACGACTGCGGCACCTGCATCTTCCGCCAGCCGCGCCGCCTCCAGGGGGTCGGGCTCCGCAAGCGGGGAAAACGGATTTGCCCGATACCGGGCTTGTCGCAACGTTGCTACGTGATCGATATTAACGCCCAAGCTAGCCATGGAGAGTCTTTGAATGCTCATGGGAAACCCTGACAAGGAAATTCTTCCGGATCCGGTCGCATCTCTCCTAAGACCGCTGGAGAAAGCTCTGCGCGAAGCGGAACGCGAGCTGGTTTCCGGAGAGAAGCGGATCGTCGACCGCGCCGGCTTTTATCGGAAATTTCTCCGGCAGGAGTTACACGCCCTTCGCACGGAGCATTCCCTCGGGGAAGGGGGCAGGACACGGGCTCGTCGCCAAGCCGCCCTTCTGACTTCCTTGCTCCGGCATCTCTGGAGGTCCACAGTCGAGCGGATTTTTCGGACGGCGGAGGATCTTCCCCCTCTCTTGCTGGCCGCCGTGGGTGGCTTCGGAAGGGGCGAGCTCTGTCCCTACAGCGATGTAGACATCCTCTTTCTCTCCGGCGCTTGCACGAAAGAGGAGGAAGAGCGCGTCGTCGAGATCGTCCAGGAGATTCTCTACACCTTGTGGGACATCGGACTTCAGGTGGGACATTCGACGAGGCAGCTCGAAGAGATCGTCGGCTACGCCAATCAAGACCTATTGACCAAGACCGCCTTGCTGGAAGCGCGCCTCATCGCCGGACCGCAAGCGCTCTGGAACGAGTTTCAGATGCTCTTCGAGCAGAACTGCCTGCAAGGGAGGGAAGACGAATACGTAGAGTGGCGAATGGAGGATCAGAGGGCGCGCCATGGGAAGTACGGGGGCACCGTTCTGGTTCAGGAGCCTCACGTCAAAAACGGTTGCGGCAGCTTGCGGGATTACCAGAACCTTTTTTGGGTTCTTCGCGTGAGGGAGGGAATTGGTTCGACCGATCAGCTGGTCAAAAGCGGGCGGTTGGATTCGAAGGAAGGGAAACACCTGGACCAAGCCTACGACTTCCTCCTCCGCGTTCGCGCGGAGATGCACTATCTCGAAAAACGATCGAGCGATCTCTTGACGCTCGGATTGCAGGCGAGGGTTGCGGGAGGCCTCCATTATCAAGGACCGAACTTGCTGCGGCGGATCGAGGAGTGCATGCGCGACTATTACCGGCATGCGCACGTGATCTACCAATTGAGCAAGCTGGTCTTCGAGGACCTCGTCAAGGTGAGGCGAAAATCTGTAAGCGCCGGAGCGAATCGAGCCGGAGAGGGAGATATCGAAGAATTTCCGTTGATCGAGGGCAAGCTCGAGTCGCCGCCGCGGCGCTGGTTGCGCGAGAATCCCTTACGCATCCTCAAGGCGTTTGTGCTCTCGGAGCTTCACGGCGTGGAAATCGGACCGGGTCTCGCGATGGAAATTACCCGGGCGCTGCCTCTTTTGCGGGGTCCTCTCCTGCAGAGGAAAGAAGCGCGAGAAATGCTGCTTGCCCTCCTTTCGAGCAAGGGGAGGGTCGGAAGGGTTCTGCGATCTATGCACGAGCTCGGACTCCTTGGTCGCCTCGTACCGGAGTTCGCACCCTTGACCTGCCTTGTGCAGCATGAGTTTTATCATCGTTACACGGCCGACGAGCATACCTTGCGCTGCCTGGAGATGCTCGACCGGATTTGGATCGATCCCGATCCTCCCTTTTCCGCCTTCCGTCCTCTTCTCGAGAATGTGGAACGGCCCTATCTTCTTTCGCTGGCAATCTTGCTTCACGACACCGGCCGCGCAATGAACCGCCGGCACCACGCGGAGGAGAGCGCGACGAACGCGATGCGAGTCGCGAAGCGCTTTCGGCTTCCGCCGCGGGAACTTGCTACGGTGGTCTTTCTGGCAAGCAACCACCTTCTGATGTGGGAGACGGCTCTTCGGAGGGATCTCGAGGAGAAAGAGACGATCGAAACCTTCTGTCGCGTGGTCGGAACCCAGGAACGGCTCGATCTTCTCATGGTCTTGACCTTCGTGGACGCGGAGGGAACCGCCGGTTCCGACTCTTGGTCGAGCTGGAAGGAGCTTCTTCTCTGGCGACTTTATCGAGCGGCGTCCGCTTCTTTCGGTCGCGCTCTCTCGGGTGAGGGAGAGCCCAAACGATCCAAGGAAGAAGTCGCGGAGCGGATGCGAGAGCAACGGAACTCGGAGGTCTCGGTCGAGGAGGTCGACGCCCATTTCGCAAATCTCCCGGCGGGCTATTTCGTTCACTGTCCAGAGGAGCGGATTCGTCGGCATCTCGTTGCCGTTCACGAGTTTCTCGTTCAGCAGGTAGTGGCCGTAGAGCCGAGTCTCTGCCCGGTGGTCGACTGGATCGATCGGTCGGAGCAGGGATACTCCGAAATCGTAGTGGTGACCTGGGACCGAGCCCGCGTCTTCGCGCGGATCTGCGGGAGCTTTGCGGCCTTGGGGATCTCGATCTTGCGAGCCGATGTCTATTCTCGCAGCGACGGAATCGCGATCGACACTTTCTGGGTCTGCCTTCCCCAAGGGCAGACGGCCGCCGCCGACCGTTATTTGGCGCCCTTTTGCCGACTCCTTGAGCAGGCCTTCTCCGTCGAGGAGTTCGATTTTTCTCCCCTTGTCGAGAAAGAGGTCGAGCGTCTTCCCGAATGGATTCGCCAAGCGGAGTTTCCCACACGGATCCATTTCGATACCAGCAGCAGCCGCCGCTTCACAATATTAGACCTGGAGACGCCCGACCGGCCCGGACTTCTCTACAAGATCGCTTCCACATTGGCGGCGAGCGGCATCGATGTGGCTTCCGCCCGGATCGCAACGGAAAAAGGAGCCGCCCTCGACACCTTTTATTTACGAAAAGCAGACGGCGGCAAGTTGGAAGAGGACAAAGAGATCGAACGGCTTACACGGCGGTTGCGCAAAGCCATGGGCATATGAGGGGTGCGGGACGGTCGATTCTTGAAGGGGTGCGACCCGAAGAGATTCAGATCCTTCTGAATCCTCGCGGAGTGATTCGTCACTTCGTCCGACTTGCCCTGGCGAAGACGGGCGCGAATAGCGGCTCCTTCGTTTTATTGAATCCGAGCACGGGCTTTCTCGACATTGAGGCTTCCGTCGGTCTCCGGAAGGGAGCAGGCCGAACCAAGCTTCGGGCGGATGAAGGGGTGACCGGCTGGGTGGTGACCACAGGGAAGCCGATGCGGATCTCCGACGTCCGCCGGGAGTGGCGCTATGTCGCCATCGATCCTCGAATCCGCTCGGAGCTCGCCGTTCCCGTCGAGGTCGGATCTACGGTGATCGGTGTGCTCAATGTGGACAGCCACCGGGTCGGCCATTTTACCAGAGCTCATGAGCAAGAGCTCGTTCGACTGGCGGAGAAGGCGGCCCAATGGCTCGCCATGGGCTGGGAAATCGAAGGCTTCCGTCACAAAGCCAGGCAGCTCGGCTCGCTCGTGGAGATGGCGCAGACTCTGGTTTCGCATTCCAGCTTGGATCCTCTCGTCGATGGAGTGGTGAGGAACGCCGCTTCTCTAATGGGTGGAGCGAGGTCTTTTCTGTTTCTTCTTGCCGAGGATAAAGAGCGTTTGGACTTACGGGCGGCCTTCGGAGAAGCGGTCGATCTCCCACGCGACTTCGCGATCCCGGTCGACGAATCGGTCTTCTCGGTCGTGGTCAAAAAGGGGAAGCCGCTGGCGGTTCTAGATTTAGAGGAAGAGCCCTATGTACATTGCCCGGAGCTCCGGCTGGGGGGAGGAGGCTTGCGCTCCGTCCTGACCGTCCCTCTCTCGTTCGTCGAGCCGGTCGGCGTTCTTTGCGTCTGCATGGCGCAACGGCATCGTTTTGCCAAGAGCGAAATCGAGCTGCTCCAAACCCTCGCGGATCTTGCGACGGTGGCGATTCAAAAAGCGCGGTTAATTCAGCAGATCATGAAGATCGAAGAAGGGCTCCGGCAGTCGGAGCGGCTCTCCTCCTTGGGGTTGCTGGCGACGGAAGTGGCGCATGAAATCCGCAATCCGCTCACGGTCATCCAAATGCTCTTCTACACGCTGGCGGATCGTTTGCCGAAGGATCCCGGCATACAAAAAGACGTGGGAGTGATTGGCGCAAAGCTGCGTCAAATGAACCGAATCACGGAGCAGGTGCTGACACTCGGCCGGTCGGCGCAACCGCTGGTGGAGTCGATTTCCGTCGAGCAGATGCTCGAGGAGATTCTTCTTTTGGTGCGCCACAAGCTTTCGGCGCAAGGAATCCAGGTGGAAAAGAGGATTCCGACTTCCGTCCCTCCCCTCCGGGGCGACCGCGGTCAGATCGAGCAGGCGCTTCTCAACCTGATCCTGAACGCGGCGGAAGCGATGAGCAAAGGGGGCACGTTGGGCTTGGAAGCTTCCGTGGTGGAGCGGGACGAGATCGCCTATCTCTCCCTGGAAGTACGGGATAGCGGGCCTGGAATGAGCCAGAAAGAGATGGAAGGCCTCTTTATTCCCTTCCTGACCCGCAAAGCGCAGGGGACGGGAATCGGGATGGCGATCGTTCGCAAGATCATGGAAGATCATCGAGGGAAAGTGGAAGTCGATTCGGCTCTAGGGCAAGGAAGCCGACTCTCTCTTCTCTTCCCCCTCGCGCAACCGTAAAACTCACCCCGGGGAAGTCGGCTCGAAGGAGACCCAGAGCCGACGGCTGCGAGGCCCGTCGAACTCGCAAAAGAAGATCGCCTGCCACGTACCGAGGTGCAGACGGCCTGCTTCCAGAAGGCAACGAATGGAAGATCCCATGAGGGCTGCTTTGATGTGCGCCGCGGTATTCCCCTCCCCATGTCGGTAAAGAGGGTTTGTCCATGGAACCGCACCCTCGAGCCATCCGAGGAGATCGTGCACGACATCGGGGTCCGCTCCTTCCTGGATCGTGATTCCCGCCGTCGTATGGGGGACGAAAACTGTTAGGGTACCCTCCGTCCACCCGCTCCGATTGGCGAGCTCCTGCAGACGGGAGGTTACGTTGACGAACTCGGCGCGTCGAGAGGTGGAGATCTCCAATTCCGCCCTTGAGAAGCGTGGCAACGAGTCTGCACTCTTGGCTGAGGTCGGCATGAATCCGCGACTGGTAGCCCCAACGGGATTCGAACCCGTGCACCGGCCTTGAGAGGGCCGTATCCTAACCAGCTAGATGATGGGGCCGTCCGTAAGTCTTGAAAACAACTAAATCGGTGTCACCTCCTTGGCAAGCTTGCTCTTCGGCCCAGACGCGAGAACGTTCTCTGCTCTCCGGATCGCTCCAGCGGAGCCAAGGAGAACGTTCCCATGGGAGAAGCGGACCAGCGGGAGCGATCATGACCGTCGACGATTCCTTTGCTTCCGGGGAGTTCCGAACGGCGACGCATCCCTTTCGCGATGCCGCAGCTTTCTTGAGGGAGGCCGCTTGCCTCTCTTTCGTCCGGGATCGCTTTTGGCCAGATCGACAGGTAGTGCCGGCCAAGAAGCGGTCGAGTGGCTTTGGGAGCCGCGTCGTGGCCGGGCTCAAGCCCGGCTAAGGACGGGGTCTTCAGGCTTGGTGCCGAGTGAGGAGAGGGGATCGATCACGTCGATCAGAGCGGAGTAGTCGAGGTCGGCTCGGCCCGATTCCATCGCTTCGCGGACGATCTCTCGAGCTCCCTCGAGGGCGTCGGACCGGAGGCCGAGACGTTCCGCGTTGCCGAGAAAGAGATCGATATCTTTGAGGAGGAGACGGACCGAAAAGCTGGGTTGCCCGAAGTTTCGCTGCCACATCCGCGCAAGCTTCTTGTCGAAGGTCGGGCAGTAGAGTGAGCTTTCTCTGAGGATCTGGAGAAAAGATTCGATCGGAACGCCGGAACGCCGGACGAATCCGAGACTGAGTGCAAAGGCGGCCGTTTCCGCCGCGATAAGCTGGTTGAGGGCGAGCTTCAATGCCGCGGCTTTCCCCACCGGCCCGATCCAAAGGCAACGCCCGAGGAGGCCGAGCAGCTCTTGCCACGGTTCGTAATCCTTCGGATCGGCCCCGATCATGACTTGAGCCCGGCCTTCTTCCGCGTCCTTGCCGTTTCCCAGGAGAGGGGCTTCGAGATAGCGCGCTCCCTGTGCCGATGCGAGTCGAGCGATCTCCTGGCTCTCTTCCGGACCGATGGTTCCCATTTGACAGAGGATCCGCTTCGACAAGCGGGAAAGACAGGAATGGGAAAATACCGTCTGCCGGATGGCCGCGGCATCCGACAAGCAGAGAATCAAAAGCTCGGAGGCCTCCACTGCCTCCTGAGCGGAGGAAGAGAGCCGGGCCCCGAGCATGCCGAGGTCTTCGGCCTTGGCTCGAGTGCGGTTGTAAACCGTTACGGATAGACCACTTGCAAGGAAACGCCGCGCGACACCGTGGCCTAAGAGACCGGTCCCGAAGAGGGCTAGGCTTGTCGGGAGCATCTACTCCCGATATAGAGCGAACGGAGGCGTTGGTAAAGAGTGCGCTTTGAGAAGCGGGCCGACGGCGAACCGGGGTCGATTCGACGCAGGCCGAACGGAAGGGGAGGGAGATGGGACGAGTTGGGATCGGATACGATGCGCACCGGCTGGTGACGGGAAGAAAGCTTGTCCTAGGAGGGGTAGCGATTCCATCGGAAAAGGGGCTCCACGGCCATTCCGATGGCGATGTGCTGCTCCACGCGATTGCCGACGCTCTCCTTGGAGCGATCGGGGAGCGAGACATCGGCCACTTTTTTCCGAATTCCGATTCGCGCTGGGAAGGAGTCTCCAGCTTGATCTTTTTGGAGCGCATCCGGGAGCTGCTGCATCGCAAAGGGTGGGCCATCGAGAATATCGATGCGTCGCTGATCGCTGAGGCGCCGAAGATCGGCCCGTACCTCGAGGAGATGCGTGCGGCCGTTTCGCAGGCTCTCGGCATCGAGTCCTCCCGAATCGGAATCAAGGCCACGACAAACGAAGGAATGGGCTTCCCCGGGCGAGGGGAAGGGATGGCCGCCATGGCCGTCGCCTCCGTCGAAAAGGCGTGAACGGTCGAGAAGCTTCCACCGGCTTCCACCCCAGATACCCGAGCCTCGATTCCTCACGGAGCCGAGGGGAAAGGGAGCCGATTTTCTCGCTATTTCGGATAGGGAGCGTTGAGGGCGTTCAATAGGACGTTCGCACGCTGGGGGGGAGGGACCTTTCCCGAGAGGATTTCCCTGGCAGAAACTGCACGGTGGTAATACCGTTCGTTGGTATCGGGATCTTCGCGAAGCTCCGTCCCAGAAAAGGCGATGCCTCCAAACAACCCTTCGGTGGAGCGATAAACATAGACCGCCCTCTTCGGCTTGAGGAAGACGTCATGCTCACTCTCGGGCCCGGCGACTCCGCTCATTTCGCCGGTCATCTGCACCTTGCCGCCATGAGCAAAGTGCCGGATGGCGCTATCGCTGTTCAGCACGAAGACGTAGTTGGTCTCGCTTCCGCCGATTTGCGCGCCGATTCCCACGGCGCTGCTAGAGATGGCCGAGGGACCGGACCAGCCGTTGCCAATCCTCTGGACGACGAGTCCACGGCCATACTCTCCGCTAATGACGAGGCCTCCTTTGGTCATCCGCAGAAAGGCGATTCCTTTGGCTCGGTCGAAGACCGACTTCGGGATTTTCCCTTCCTCCTTGAATTGATGAATGGTTGCAGCGGCCTGCCGCACGGTATCCTGTAGATTCCAAGAAGCGAAGCTTTGCGGAGCGGTCAAGAGGCAGCCGACGGAAAAGAGAAGCGACCAAGCAAATACAAGCGGACGAGACTTCACGAGTATTCTCCCTGAATTGGTTGTGGCATTGCGAGCTGCTTCAGGCTACCTTGCGGCTGGCGGTTGACAAGCAAGAACTTATTCCTATTTTTCGGCATCTCCTCCGATCGGCGCGTGCGGGATTCTAAAGTGCCGCGGCCGGCCGGAAGAGGGAAGGGTACGGCGGAAATGGGAGAAAAGGATCGATGGGCGTTTGGTCGAAAAGGATTCTGATCGCGCACTTCCTGACGGGCTGGGCCTTGTTCTCCACCCCCTTCGCCCAGGCTCGTGATGTCTCCTTCGAACGCTGGAAGGGAGAGCCTCCTTCTCCCGAGGCGGGCGCGAGGGTTCTGGCCGTGTATCGAATCGGGGAGAGGGATGTGCCCGTCTGGTCTCGCATGCCGCGGAGGCCCTATCGAGTCCTTGGAGTGCTCCGTTCGTTCGAGACGGTGGGGCTTTCCCATCAACCTCTTTTCCGCGTTGCGCAGGAGGCCTGCCGGCGGGGGGGAGATGCCATCGTGTTGCTGGCACCCCGGCATCTTCCGGGCAGTTGGATCCGTGGAGACGATCTGAGCGTCACCATCCACGGGGAGCGCTTCACAGTTCTGGTGCTGCGTTCTACCACGGCGGCCCTTTCCCCGGCTCCACCTTCGGGGCGCGGAGAGGAAGGGCCTCTCCTCTTCTGTGACAATTCCGTATGAGCACGCCCCGATTGCCGCACGGGCGCAGCTTTGCTTTCGTCGACGATGTCGAGATCGATCGAGCGGCGGAAAGCGCTTGCGCAAGGAAATTTCTCGATCCGTCGCTCTCGATCTTTGCCGACCATTTCCCGGGTGAGCCGATCTTTCCGGGGGTCCTGCTCGTCGAGTGCGGAGCGCAAGCCGCAGGCTGCCTCTGGTCCGAGCTTCTCGGAAGAGCGACTCCCCGAGCCATCCTGCTCGCGCAGATCGTTGCTTTCAAATTCGTGCGGACCGTCCTGCCCGGTCAGACTCTTTTCATTCTGGTCAAGAGGGAACGCACTTACGGCAGGTTGGCTGAGTTTTCCGTGGCGATCCGGGAATCGGATGAGCTCGTTGCCGCCGGCCGGATCGTGCTCTCTTCGGCGGAACGGAGCTGCGGATAGGTCTCATGGAAGAGCTCCCGCAGCGTTCTCTCTTCTACCTTTCCCCGGGCGTTGCGGGGAAGGCGTGGCAGGCAGACGAGAAAGCGCGGAATCTTCCAGGATGGAGCCGACTTCGCAAGAAGTCCCAGTAGTTCGCCCGCGCTCCTCGGGCTTTCGACGGCGGCGATTAGATAGGTTCGGGTGCCGCTTCGGACCGAGCGGACGTGGGCGTCCGTCACGGAGGGGAGGCGTCGCAAAACGGCTTCGATTTCCGCCGGATGGATTTTGCGGCCCCCGATCGTGACGGCCGGATCGGCCCGACCCAGCAAGCGGAGCTCTCCTGCCACATTCCACTGGGCGAGATCCGGAAGGATCACTCTCCTGCACCGGCCGTAGAGGGCGCGGCCGGAAACCGAAACCCTTCCCGACGGAGTGATCGTTACAGATACGCGGGGAAGCGGTCTCCCGACGGAGCGGCCCTCGAGCGTCGCGTCGCCGCTGGCGTCGTAACAGATGCTACCGGTCTCCGAAGAGCCGTAAAGGCTGTGAATCTTCACCGAGAAGCGGTCGTAAATTCGTCTGGCCGTTTCTCCGGAGAGGACTGCTCCGGCGGAAACGGCGAGTCGGAGCGAAGGGAGAGGGGGGGATGCGCTAGGCAGCCGCCCCAAGGTCTGCCAGATATCGGGAACAGAGGGGAAGAAGGTAATCTCGTATTTTCGGATCCAGCTCGGAATCTGACTCGCGAGGAACTCCTCCGCCGATACGATTCGCAGACCGCAAAGCAGAAGTGGCAGAATTACGCTCCCGAGCGCATAGGAATGGCCGAAAGGTAGGAGGGCCAAGGCGCGGTCCTTTTCGCTCGTACCCATCGCGGCGGCCGTATTTTGCCCATCCTCAATCATCGCTTCCGCAGAAAAGGGAAGGGCGGCGGCCTCTCTGCGGCTTCCCGAGCTGGTTTTGACGACCGCGTAGCCGACCCTGCGGCGCCGCGGGTCGAGAGGCTCCAAGCCGTTCGATGTCCAAAGGTAGGAGGCACCCAAGGCACGGGCCGTCGATGCTCGGGCATCGAATGGGATCGTCGCGTCGAGAGGCATAGCCGCCGCGCCCGCCGCTTGGCAGGCAAGAAAGGCCGCGATCCACTCGGGACCATTCGGCAGCGAAAACGCGACCCAAGCTCGTGAGCTTCCGGCTAGGTGCTCACGGGCGAATCGCCGGGCCGTCGAATCGATATCGCGGAAGCGGATCCATTCTCTGGATTCCACAGGAAGCAAGGCGGGTTCTGCGGACAATCGCGAGACGGTCTTTTCCCACAGTCTCCAGAGAGCAGTGGCATTGGGAAATGCGGCTTGACTTCCCACGGCATTCTTTTTCCGGAAAGCCGGGAAGGGCGATGCCACGCCGCTCCGCTCCCCTTTCGCCTTTCGATTCACCGGAATTCTTCCCACTAGGCACTGGATCTTGCCAAAACGCGGGGGCAGGCGCCAGTCGATGCCGTTCCATGGGCCTCCAAAAGGAGTGGGAAGTTCTGACACAAGAATCCTTAGCAGTTTCTCTGCGCCGCTGCGAACTCCATTGACGGCGCTCGCCAGAGAGGACGATGTCGAAAAACTTAAGAAAAGAAGAAAGTCTTGCTCAGACGCGCGCTTTTCGGCATAACCCAGTACCCAAATGGGTTTTTCCAAGATCCTTTTCTGCGGTGGTCTGGCGCTTTCGTTCACGGCGGTTGGAAATCTGTCGGCGGGTACCGTTCCACATGGCTCTATGGGTTGCGGAGCCTCGGCGAAGCCGAATCACAAGGCTTTCGAACGGGCCCTCCCCAAACATCGGCAATCGCATGGCATGTGCGCCCGGGCTGTGCGCGTTGCTTTGGAAGAGTTGACCGGAAAAAAGCTCGATCGACGAGATTACGCGAAGGAATATGGAGAACCGCTCCTGAAAACCGGCTATTATGTGAAGGCTTCGGCCAATGCGCAGCCGAGAAACTACGACGTCCGCATTCTTCTGCCGAGAAAGCGGCACCATTGCGGCCACATCGAGGTCTTTTATCGCGGGAACTGGTACTCCGATTTCCGTCAACCGGGATCTCTCTGGAATGTTTGGCCGAAGGAGTATTCCCGAATCCAATTCTATCGGTTCGTCGGACAGAGCTATCCGGCGGTGGGCTCCCGTGGGAACGGAGCCCGCAAGGCGACCTTGGGGAATCCGAACGGTTCTTCCCGAGCGACAACAATCCGAGTTCGATCGGCCGCTCCGGCGAGGACGACGCCGCTCTTCTAGGCTCGTAGACGGAGCGCTGGCGCGCAGTCGCTCGGAAGAGGCTCTCGGAGAAGCTCCCGGGTACGCATACCCGGCGTAGAGGTTTGCGCGGAAACGCTTAGTCGTCTTTATCCACCGTGCGGGTGCCGACGAAGAATTCCTCCAAATCGGCTCCGATCCCTCGGAAGAGTTTCTCGATCTGGATGCCGAAAGGTTCCGGCTTCGCCTCGCCAGCAGTCTGTTGGTTCTTTTTTCCAGAGGGTTGCTTCGACTTGGATCCGCTCGCATTCGAGTGTGTTGCGGGGGGTTTCCTGCTTGTTCGGGAAGCGGCGGCACCCACATTCCTGCTCGTCGATTTCGTACCCGCCCCGGGCGGTGGGACGCCCTCCTCATCCGAATGCGTCGTCTTCCATTCGGAAGAGGCGTCGGTCGACGATGGAGCGTCGGCGGAGGCATGCGCCGAAAAAACCGGCGTTGTCAAAAGGCAAAGAGCGGCAAGGATTCCGCTCGAGGTGACGGTGAGCGAAGCTGCGGCAGTGTTGCGTCGCATGGAGAAAGCCTGCGTGGGTTGCGCTCTTGGATCAAGAAAATCTTATTAAGATGTTGGATAGTAAATTTTTATATCAATAGGCTTGGCGCGCGATCTTCTATTCGGAGAAAAGAGACCGGATCCGCCTTTGCGTTTCAAAGGGAAGGAGTGGTAAGCGGTGACGTCGGCATGGGCCGGGATTATGAGAAAGGAACCAAACGGAGAGATCGGAACGCTTCCTCCGGCCGAGACAGACTGGCGCAGAGCGGTTCTGGTCTCCGAAGCGCATGAGCGAGCCGCTCTCTGGGCTCGAGCGGAGGCGGTGCGCCGGGATCATTTCGGCGATGGAATCTTTGTTCGAGGGGTCATCGAGGTTTCGAACTTTTGTCGGCAGAACTGCGTCTATTGCGGGATGCGACGGGAGAACGAAACGCTTGCCCGTTTTCGCTTGGGGCGGGAGATGATTTTGCGGACGATCCTCGAGGACTTGCCGGCATCGATCACCGACCTGAACTTCCAGGCGGGAGAAGATCCGGTCGCCCTGCGTGAATTGGTCTTGCCGGTCGTCGAGGAGGTAGCCAAGGAAAAACCGGATCTGGGAATCAGCATCTGTCTCGGAACCGTAGATTTTCGTCTCTACGACGATCTGAGGCAAGCAGGCGCCCAGGGCTATATCATCAAGTTGGAAACCGGCGATCCCGAGCAATACCGCCGTTTTCAGTGTCCCGGAACGCTCGAGCGTCGGCTGGAGGCGATTCACTATCTCGCCGGAACGGGTTGGAGCGTCTCCTCAGGGTTGATTTACGGGCTGCCGAACCAGACGGCAGATCAGGCAGTGAGGACGCTCGAACTCCTCGCTTCGCTACCGCTCTCTGGCTGCAGCGTGAGCCCTTTTGTCCCCGGTGAAGGAACCCCTCTTTCCTCGGCGAGGGCGGCCGACCTCGACGAGACGCTCAATGTGGTCGCGGCTCTCCGGCTCTCCTCGCCTCGCTGGATCATTCCCGCCGTGAGCGCCATGAACTTATTCGACCCTTTGGGGTATGTGAAGGCGCTTCGGGCGGGAGCGAATCTTGCGACGATCAATCTGACGCCGAGCACCTGGAGGGAGAATTATCCGCTCTACCGTCGAAATCGGTGGATTATGACCGAAGAGCGAGTCTTGCGCGCGATCGACGAGGCGGGTTGTGAGCCGCGCAGGGAGAGCTGGCTGGCCTTTTCTCGTTCCCCGTCCGCATCGTCCCCTTGCCTCCCATCGGATCGCTCCACTCCGGAGGATGCTTCTTCCATTTGGACCGGCCTTCAGAGAGAAGCGAATCACAGAGGCGGGCGGTGAAGGAGATCTTTCTTCCGATCGCCACAATCCTTCTGGTGAGCCGAGCGGCGGGATGGGGGGTGGCTCGTCTTAGCCAGCCTCTTGTGATGGGGGAAATGGTCGCCGGCATCCTGCTCGGTCCGTCGGTCCTGGGTTGCGTCGCCCCAAAGACAGAAGAGTGGCTTTTCCCCAAGGAATTCTCGAGCGTGCTTTCGGCTCTGGGGCAGGTGGGAATCTCGCTCTTTGTCTTTCTCGCGGGAATGGAGTTTGGGATCGAGCGCCGGCGCATCTCGCGCGCCGCCGCCATTGCCGCCGGCGGGATCATCCTTCCTTTCTTGCTCGGTGGCTGCTTGGCTCTTTTCCTTCCGCGGGACGGCTCGTTCTTCGCTCCGCATCTTTCCCGGGCGGTGGCAGTCTGTTTTCTCGGCACGGCCCTCTGCGTAACGGCTTTCCCCGTCCTTGTGCGCATCGTCCAAGAGTGCGGGCTCGCGGGGACCGACGTAGGCAATCTCGTCGTTGCAGCGGGAGCCATTACCGACGGGATTGCGTGGGGGATGTTCGCGGCGGTGCTCGGATTCGAATCGGGAAATGGATGGGCGATGACGATCGCGGCTGGGGGAGGGCTGCTTTTTGCGGTGCTCGTCTTGACGGTGGGTCGAGTCGGCCTGGAATCCCTGGCACGGAGGGTCAGACGAACACGGCGGTCCGCGCCGGTGGTGTTCGGATTGGTTCTGGTGTCGGTGATGCTCGCGTCTTCGCTCATGGAGCGGTTGGGACTGCACGCGGTTTTCGGCTCTTTCCTTCTCGGACTAGCGATGCCGCGCAATCTGCTGACGAAGGAGCTGGCGTCGAAAATGGATTTCCTGGTTGGAGCTTTCCTGGTGCCGATCTTCTTTGCCTATTCGGGGATGAACACTCGGTTGGATTTGGTTGCAACCCCCCAAGGCTTGGCCGCCGCGGCCCTGCTCTTGCTGGCGGCTTCGTTCGGAAAGGGGGCTGGCTGCTGGGCGGTGGCTCGCTGGTCCGGCGAAGAGAGGGATGCCGCCTGGATCGTCGGATCCTTGATGAATGCCCGGGGCTTGATGGAGCTTGTGTTCGCGAATATGGCGCGGGAACGGGGAATGATCGGTCCCGAATTGTTTTCGATGCTCGTCCTGATGACGCTGGTGACGACGATTCTAGCTTCCCCTCTCGTGGAATGGGCTCGAAGGCGCGGTCTTTGTCGCCTCGATTCGCTCAGCCGAAGCGGTGGAAGCGTCCGCTCTCCCTGCGGTACTTCCGATCCGGCGGAGCTGTAGCCACGAGAGCTGGTGCGTAGTGCCCCAGATCGGAAGGAGGATTTCTGTACGGCGCTCGGAGAGGAGGCTTGCGGCGCGAATCGTATGCCAGCCGGCGGAGACGGCCCAGGCTTCGCCCAAGTAAGGGTAGGGATCCAGAAGAGAGATGTCGCGGAGAGCGGCCCTTTCGATCGACCCGAGCCAAGACGCCTGAGCCGTGCGGTAAGCGGGGACGTTTGGCGGAAGATCTGCGGCAAGCGCAGACGCAAGCCGGACCAGCTCCTGGCGGTTGCGGTAGGGAAGGTTGGTCGGCGCCTCTTGGACCTCGAAGAGGGCTTGGTGCGAGTGGGCGGTGAGAAGAAGGGCGGCTGAGCCCTCCGCAGGTCGAAAAGGGCGCTTCCTTCGAAGCCAACGGGCAGAGTAGTAAGCATCGAGGGTCACCGGAGTAAGCTCTTCGGCGGCGACGACGAGCGCTGTGGAAACGTGTCCGAGTCGGAGCCAGACCCGAGCCATGCGGATCCCATCTATCCAGGCGGATTCGTCGCCGACGAGAGTGCTGCAGGGGCCGCCGAGTCCGAATACGGCTGCGGCGTGACTCGTGGCCGCATTGTAGACAGTTTCGGGAAAGAGAAGGGGACTGGCAAAACGGCGGCCTTGCCCGCGGTAACCCGCGACAAAACGAACGGTATGGCCGATGCTTCCGTTATTGAAGATCGCAATGAGCCCGATGCGAGATTTCTCTTGCTCGGGAACGTTCTCCACCACTTGTCGAACGGCTTCGGCGAAAAATTGGGCCATGGCACCCGCTCGGCGAAGCCTCGGCTCCATCATCCAAGTGTTCCACCGAGGATCGGAACGATCGACGAGAAAGACCCGAAAGCTCCGGTTTGGAGAAGAAGCGAGCGCCATCTCCTTTTCGGCGGGTGGACAGCACTTCGTGAGATTTTCGGCTCCGATCCCCGCAGCGGAAACGGCGCCAACCGCGTTTACGTAGAGGGGCAAGCGATCAACCATAACGGGAAAAGAGTAATGCGGCGTTTGATCCGCCGAAGCCTACATTGACGCTCATTACATGATCGAGGCGCGGGCGGAACTCTCCGGGCTGCACCAAAGCACGCTCTACCTCCGGAAGAGGCTCGGAACAGTTCCATTGCGGCGGCAGCCGGCCGGTGCACAAGGCGAGGACGGCAAAGACGGCCTCGATCGCGCCTGCCGCGCCCAAGGCGTGGCCGGTCATTGCCTTGGTGCTGCTCATCCGCGGGTTCTGCCAGCCATCTCCAAAAAAGCGAGAGTAAGCCAGGCCCTCCGCTTCGTCGTTCAAGGGAGTACCGGTCCCGTGCGCGTTTAGGTATCCGATGGACGCCGCAGGGACGCCTTCTCGGCAGAGAGCGGACTCCATGGCTCGACAGAGAGCACTCCCGTCTGGGGAGGGCTGGGTGAGATGATATCGATCCGTGGCTTGCCCGTACCCGCTCAGCAGGCAGAGCGGTTGGGCCCGCCGAGCAAGCGCATGTTCCAAGGATTCCAAGACAAGAAAAGCGGCTCCTTCTCCAAGCAGGAGGCCGGTCCGTTTTCGGTCGAAGGGCGCGCACCGCCCGGTAGCCAGAATATGGAGCGAATCGAATCCGACGAAGACCGTCTCGGCAAGGGCTTCGAAACCGCCCGAGAGAACGCAGGGGCTTTCACCGGCCCAAATCAATTGCGCGGCATGGCCCAAGGCGTCCGCTCCACTGGAACAGGAGTTCGCGATCACGAGGGAGCGTCCCTGGAGACCCAAGTACCGTTGGAGATCGATCGATTGTTGCTGCGGCTGGTAGCGCCCTACCCAGCGCAGATGTCCGCTTCTTCCCATGCGGAGTTCCTCGAGGAATCGCTCCCCGAACTCCATGCCTCCTTCGGTTGTAGCGAGGCAGAGCGGGATCTCGGGCAATTGGACCTTTCCCTCCGCGGATAAGAGATTCGCTTGAGCCAGGGCTTCCCGGGCCGCGGGAATGGCGAACCGAGAGGCACGAGGGAGTCTTCCGAGTTCCTTGGAAGTCAAGGAGGACAGAGGCGGCATTGCGGCTTGCGCTGCCGACCGACACCGGCACCCCTCCGTTTCGAAGAGGTCGACCGGTCGCGCACCATCCGGTCCCTCCAAGACCCTTTTCCAGGAAGATGGTAGATCTTCGCCAAGGGCCGTGACGGCCCCGATTCCGGTTATCGCGACCGCCGGAACGGTTGTGCGGCTCATTGCCATGAACTCCATTCTACGAGGCAAAAGGAGTGGAGACGAGCGATCGTCGACTCGCCGGAGGGCAGAAGGCGAAAGTGGGGGATACGGAGGAGCTCGCCGGCCGGCGGTAGGCTGCTTCCGCAATTGTCTGCGGATAAGCCGGCTTTGCGAAATCTGAAATTCCGGGTAGACTTCCGGTCCACTGTTTTCTATACAGCACCAGATCTTTTTACCTGGATGACAAACCTGTTGGTTACCTACGACGAGCTGCGCTCTCTGCTGGTGGAATGCTGCATGCTCCGCATTCCAATCGAGAGCATCGGGGAAGAGACTCCGTTTTTCGGTCCCGACGGCATCGGTCTCGACTCGATCGATGCCTTGCAACTGACCGCGGAACTGGAACGCCGGTACGGAGTCACCATCCGAGAGCCCGAAGAAGCACGAAAGGCGCTGGAGAATCTATCCACCTTGCGAGCGTGGCTCCTGGCGCAGCAAAGCCTTGAGGGGAAATGAGCGATCCGGTGATCATTGTGGGCGGCGGCCCGGCCGGAAGCGCTGCCGCAAGTCTCCTTGCTCGGCAAGGCACGAAAGTGGTGCTTTTGGAGAAAGAGACGTTCCCTCGTTTTCATATCGGAGAATCGCTTCTGCCCTTCGCCAACCGCGTGCTGGTGCGAATCGGAGCTTGGGAAAAGATAAAAAACGCCGGGTTCATGATCAAACCGGGTGCGGAATTTGTCTTAAGCAACGGGATGTCTTTTCGGCGGTTTTGGTTCGCGGACAGCTTGGCTGAGCCTTATGACAAGACGTTTCAAGTGGAGCGGGCGAAGTTCGACGCCCTTCTCCTCGATCACGCCAAGGATTCTGGGGCCACCATCCTTTCGGGGGCGACCGCGCGAGGCTTCCGGGAGGGCCGCGATGGCGTGGAGGTCGATTGCGAACGAGCGGGAAAGCGCGAGCGAGTCGAAGGGAGATGGTTGATAGATGCGACGGGGCGAGAACCTTTCCTCAGCAAGGTGTTAAACCTCCCCAGGACCGATTTGGGGATTCCGAAGAAGATGGCGGTCTATGCTCATTTTCGCAATGTCAGGCGGAACCCGGGAAGGGCCGCGGGAAACATCACCGTGGTGCGTCTGCCGAACGGCTGGTTTTGGTTCATTCCACTCGATGAAGAAAAGACGTCGGTGGGTATGGTAAGACCTCTTTCGGAGTTTCAAGATCGAAAATCCGGCCCTCGGCAACTCTTCGAGGAAACGGTGCGGAAAAGCCGCGAGCTTCGCTTTCGGCTGGAAAAGGCGGAGGCGATGAGTCCCTATCGGACCACGGCCGACTATACCTATCGGTTAGAACGACTCGCCGGTTCCCGGTGGTTGGCGGCGGGAGACGCCGCCGGATTTTTGGATCCCGTCTTTTCTTCCGGGGTAACGGTCGCTTTGGAAGGTGGAGTAGCGGCTGCCGAGATGATTCTGCGCCAGGGGGACGAGCCAAACGGCCTTTCGGCGGCTGAGCAGCGAGAATTCACCCAGCGAATTCATTCCTTTGCACAGCGCTTTGCGGAGATGATTCGGATCTTCTACGACGACCGTGCGTTCGAAGTTTTGATGACGCCCCATCCACCGCCGGCGATGAAAGATGCCATCATTCACCTCTTGGCGGGGAGTACGGATCTCCATTTATCGCTTTGGCTCAGGATCAAGCTTTTTTACCTGCTTTGCGGGATCCAACGGCATTTGCGCTTGGCTCCGGCCCTCGACTTTCGCTCGAACGCGGGATTGCCTGCGAACTCCCCCGTTTCGACTTAGCCGGTGAGGAGGTTGAGGCGTCCCGCTTTTCTTCCAGCAAGGCCGCGCCCTCCGTGCGAAGAAAGGCGAGAAAGGTCTCCGCCGCCCGAGAGAGTTGTTTCCCTTTCGGATGAACGGCATACCAGTGCCTTCGCATCGGAAAACCGCAGACATCCAGGATCCGGAGGCGACCCTGTTCGACCTCGAGACGGATATTGCGTGCGGAAAGCACGGAGATGCCTAATCCGGCGATCACGGCCTGCTTGATCGCTTCGCTGCTTCCAAGCTCCATATAAGGCTCGATGGACATCTTTTCCGATCGGAACGCTTGGTCGATGGCGGCGCGCGTTCCGGAACCCGGCTCTCGACTCAAGAATCGTTCTTGGAGCAAGTCTCGCAGCGGGATATTTCGTCTGCCCGCGAGTGGATGGTCCGCCCAACCGACGACGACGAGAGAGTTATCCAAAAAAGGGAAGGCTTCCACTGCGAGTCCTTGAGGCACTTGCCCCATGATGACGAGGTCGTCGCGATTTTCAGCAAGCCGTTGGAGCACCTGCGCCCGATTTGTGACTAGCAGGCTCGGTCGCACGCCGGGATAGAGGCGAACGAATGCGCCGAGCAGGTGAGGCATAAAATATTTCGAGGTGGTGACACCGGCTACGCGCAGAGGACCTTGCACTTCCCCTTGGACCGCCAGGACGAGGTTGCTCAAGGCGTCGATCTCCCGATGGATGACGCGAATTTGCTCCGCCAGGGTCTCTCCGATCCGGGTAAGGTAGATTTTCTTCCCAATGCGCTCGAAGAGCGGCAGACCCACGGACTCTTCGAGGCGCTTGATCGCGATCGAAACCGCCGGTTGTGTCAAATGGACCGCTCCAGCGGCTTTCGTAAAGCTGCGATGATGAGCGACCGCCTCGAAAACCCGGAGTTGTTGTAATGTTATATCCATATGCAACATTTATGAAAAACATTAAAATAATGAAATAGAATTATTCAAAGAAAGATTCTATAAAGCAGAGAAAACAGAGCGGGGGGCGACG
>NZ_CABFUZ020000161.1 GCF_902143385.2 Methylacidimicrobium cyclopophantes | reverse complement strand
GGCGGTCCGCCGTTGCGGCCGAGGCAGAAAGAGGATGCTGGCTTCGGATTTCGCATGGCGAAGGAGATCGCGCGTCTGGATATCGGTCAATCCTTGGTCGTGAAGCAGGGCACGGTCTTAGCCGTGGAGGCGTTCGAGGGGACCGATCGAGCCTTGGAGCGCGGGGGAGGGTTGGGACGCGGCAAAGGTGTGTTGATCAAGGTGAGCAAACCGAACCAGGATTTCCGGTTCGATGTGCCGATCATCGGTCGCCAGACGATCCAAATCGCCCGCAAATCGGGGGTGACGGTCATCGTTTGCGAAGCCGGACGAACGTTGGTTCTCGAAAAGGAGGAGGTCGTCAAGCTCGCCGGAGAGATGGGAATTTCTCTTTACGGAATGGAAGAAGCGATGGAGGCTTCGTGATGCAGCCGATTCGGACCGGGGTGATCGGAGTCGGCCATATCGGCCGGCACCATGCGCGAATTTGTGCGGAGCTCCCGCAAAGCGAGCTCGTCGGTGTTTTCGATGCGGACGAGCAGCGTTGTCGCCAGATAGCGGCCCTTTATCAGACAGAACCCTTTTTTTCTCTGGAGGAACTCACGGCTCGCGCTCAGGCCGTGACGATCGCGACCCCAACGGGCACCCACTTCCCGATTGCGAGGGCTTGCCTGCAATCGGGCTGCCATGTGCTTGTTGAAAAGCCGATCGCGGATCAAGTGGAGCAAGCGCGGGCGATGGTGCTCATGGCGCGCGAGAAGGCCTTGCTGCTGCAGGTAGGTCACGTAGAACGGTTCAATCCGGCCTTCCGCGCGATGGAGCCGCTGTTGCGGGCCCCCCGCTTTATAGAAGCTCACCGGCTCTGTCCCTATCCGGGAAGAAACACCGAGATCGGAGTCGTCTTCGACCTCATGATCCACGACCTCGACATTGTCCTTCATCTGGTCCGGGCGCCGGTAGTCTCCATTGATGCGGTAGGCGTGGCCGTCTTGAGCTCCACCGAGGATATCGCCAACGCGCGCATCCGCTTCGAGGGGGGAGCTGTGGCCAATTTGACCTGCAGCCGGATCAGCCCTGAAAAAATGCGGAAGATCCGAATCTTTCAGGACGACGCCTACCTCTCTCTCAATTACGGGGAGCAGTGCGGTGAGATCTACCGAAAAAAGGATGGCAGGATCGAACGCCAGCCGATTCCGGTCGAAAAGGACGAGCCTCTGAAGCTGCAGATTTCGTCCTTCCTCGACTGCGTAAGATCTCATATGGCTCCGGTGGTGGACGGGGGAAAGGCGGTTGCCGCCCTCGACTTGGCCATGCAGATCTCCGATCGGATCGGAGCGGGGATGGCTGCGTCATGACGCGATCACATCCGAGGAAAAAGTTCTATTTGGTTGCAGGAGAGCCGAGCGGAGACACGCTGGGTGCTCTACTCATCGAAGCCCTGCGACGGCAGGAACCGGAAGCGGTCTTTCGCGGTGCGGGCGGCCCGAAGATGGCGGCGGCGGGTCAGCGGCAGACGGTCGACCTCACAAAGCATGCCGTCGTGGGCCTTGTCGAGGTTTTGCGTCACTATCCGGAGCTGCGGAAGCTCTTCCATCGGCTCGTCCGAGAAGTGGAAGCGGCACGCCCCGACGCGGTGGTTCTGATTGATTACCCAGGGTTCAACTTGCGCTTGGCACGAGTCCTTCGCCGCCGGTTGCCTTGGATCAGAATCGTTTTTTACGTCAGTCCCCAGGTCTGGGCATGGAAGTCAGGACGTGCGGAGCTTTTATCCGAGAGCGTCGACGAGCTGCTCGTCCTCTTCCCCTTCGAGAAGGAGTGGTATGCACAGCGGGGAAGCTCGCTTTCGGTCTCCTGGGTCGGTCATCCGCTCTGGGATCGGCTGTTGAGCAACGAAATGCCGACACTCCCTCCGGACCGGCAGACGATCGCTCTCTTGCCCGGCAGCCGGGAAAGCGAAATCCAGCGCCACCTCCCGCTGCTTTTGGGAGCCGCCGCGCAGATGCAGAAACAGAGGGAGGATTTGGATTTCCTTTGGATCGTTCCGGATCTGCGGCGAGAGGCTTTTGCGCGCGCGCAGCTTGCCTTGTATGGGCTCGAGTGCTCGCTCCGCCTGCGGGTCGGCTATCCTCTCTCTCACCTCTCCCGCTGCCGCTTGGCGCTGCTCTGTTCCGGATCGGCTTCCTTGGAATGCGCTGCGGTCGGAACCCCGCAGATCCTCGTATACAAGGCCAATCCCATCACGTATACCGTGGCGAAACGGGTGGTCCGGGTGCGTTTCTTGAGCATGGTCAACCTCTTGGCCGATTCGGAAATCATCCCGGAGCTGGTCCAGGAGAGGCTTTCCCCGGACGAGATCGCCCATGCGGCGCTCCGTCTTTTGGCGAACTCCGTCGAGCGCGCTCGCATGGTCGAGGCGATGGGGGCGGCGCTGCGGCCGATCGCCGAGCCCGGAGCGAGCGCCCGAGCCGCCTCCCGTATCTTGGCCCTGGCCGCTCGGCCCAGAAAGACCGAAGAGACGGGAGAAACAAAGAAGTCGACGGTCGACGGGCGCGTCCGACAGGGAGCAAGGGAAGTGGGCGAGGAGTCGACTGCGGGCAGCTTCGCTTCGGATGCCGCTGCGGGCCCGTAAAGCTACTTCCCTTTCGAGGAAGGCAATCGTAAAAGGAGCTCGGGCGGATCGGCCCGCTGATCCTGCAAGAGTCCGCTGTAAAAGAGGCGGAAGACATAGCCGTAAAAACGTTGGTGCGGGACGGGGTGATCCAGGCGGTAAGTCACCCGGAGAACCTCGACATGGTTGGCCCCCCATCGAGGGAAGGCGCTCTCGAAACCGACGGTCATCCGAGCGTTGGTGGGTACGATGATGCCGGCATCGATCTGATCGTAGGCGTAGAACTGGTAGCTGATTTGACCTAGGGAAATCTTCGTCCGCGGGTCGGCTGCGATTCGGAACCGAAAGATCAATTCCTGCCCGAACGGGCTACCGCCATTACCGCTCGTGCGCTCGGTTCCGACAAGTTGCAGGGGCGTTTTGGCCCTGTGGCGGAACGCCGTCTCCGAGGAGTCCGTGCCTTCCGATCGAGCCGCTTCTTCGAGGTGGTTGCGAGCTCTCTGGTAGAACGCTCCGGCAGAGGGGCCGAGGGAAACGATCCGGCTCCAATATTCCGTCGCCAGAGAAATGTTGTTCTGTTGCGCAGCCAATTCCCCTTCTTCCTCCAGGACCGTCGGATTCTGTGGATCGAGTTCCTCCGCTTCGGAGAGAGCGGCGCGCGCCAACTTGCGGTCTCCCTCGTTCTCGAAGCGCTTCGCTTCTAGGAGCAGAGCCGCCACCCGCTCGGCGTTGGTCAAGGCGGGCGGGGCCAGACGCCCGCC
>NZ_CABFUZ020000160.1 GCF_902143385.2 Methylacidimicrobium cyclopophantes | reverse complement strand
AGCCGGTCTTTGGAGACCGGCCGGCTCATCCTCCGCCATTAGCCCCGCTTCCTCGGAGCCGAATGGGCCTCGGAGGGAACGGAAGAGGATTCCGGTGTTGCCGCCAGAGGTCGCATCGAGTAATCCTTCCAACCTCCGCCGAGGGCGCGGATCAGCGAGACAAGGGCGATGTACCGCTGGCCCAGGATCTGCACGTCGAGCAATTGCGCGGAAAGCCAAGTGCGTTCGGTCGTATCCACTTCGATGTAGTTGACCATCCCTTCCTTGAAACGGACGAGCGACACGTCATATTGCTGCTTGGCGAAGGCCACCGTCCGATTCTGTGCCTCCTGCTGATCGCGAAGAATTTTGATTGCCGCCAAGGCGTTTTCCGTCTCCTGAAAGGCGCTCAGCACCTGTTGCCGGTAGTTCGCGACCGCGGCTTGATACGAGGCCCGGGCGAACTCCACTCCGGCAACCAAGCGCCCGCCCTCGAAGAGCGGGATATTGATGAACGGGCCGATCGACCAGAAACGACTCCCTCCCTGGAACAAGAGCGAGGCGGCGTCGCTGATGAGCCCGCCGACGGCAAAGAGGTTCACCGACGGGAAGAAGGCGCCGAGGGCCATGCCGATCGTCGCATTCGCCCGCGCCATTTGCCTCTCGGCTTGAGCGACGTCGGGACGCCGTTGCAGGAGATCGGAGGGGAGATAGGTCGGAAGGACCGGAGGCGCGTCCCGCAAGACGTTGGGAGCCACTCGCACCGTAGATGCGGGCTTCCCCAAAAGAGTCGCAATCGCATTTTCCGCTTGGGCTCGCGTGTTCTGAAGGCCGATATATTGAGACTGGGCGGTCGCCAGGTCGGTCTTGGCCCGCGCCAGATCGAGCTCGTTGGCCACCCCGCCGTCGTAGCGGCTCTGAACCAGATAGAGGTTATCCCGAAAGACATCGACCATGTATTTGTAGACAGCGAGCTGCGCATCGATGTAGCGGAGGAAAAAATATTGGATCGCCAGCTCCGCATGGAGCGAGAGGATGACGGTTTCGTAGGCGGCCTGCGTCGCCTGCGCGCTTGCCTTGGCCGACTCGAGCCCCCTCCGCAACTGGCCCCAAATGTCCGCCTCGTAGACGGCATATCCGGGAATCGCGTACTCCTGCCAGGAAAGTGGCAAGCCGACCGGAAACTGCGTGGTGCCGATCTGCTGGCCGTTCGATCCGATCACCGGCGCCTGCACTTGGTGTTGCTGGAAGAAAAACGGCTGGTTCTGCGAAAAACTGATGTTCGAATAAAATGGGGCGACTCCTACGTTGGGAAAGAAATTGGCGAGCGCCTGGCCGACTTGCGCCCGCGAAGCGGTCGCTTGCGCAAAAGCCAACTTGATCTGCTGGTTCCCGATGGAAAGCTGGCTTTCCAGTTGATCGAGCACCGGATCATCGAAGATCTTCCACCACTCTCCCTTAGCGATCGCATCCTGAGGAAGAGCCTTCCTCCACCGAATATTTTGAGCGGCCCCTTCGACCGAAGCATGCACCGTCGCGTTCGCCGCCTGACCATTCTGGCCCGTGGCCGCTTTTTCGCTGGACGGCGATTCGCCCCATTTGAAATTGGTCGGAGTTTCCACCGCCGGCCGCTTGTAATCGGGCCCGATCATACAGCCCTCGGCGAGGCCGAGAGCGATCAGCAGAAGACATCCCCGAAGAGCCGCTCCTCGGATTGCCCCCTTCGCACGATCCCTCTTGCTCGGAAGTAAATGTTTACTCACCATTCCCGCGTCGGCCGTTCCCCGAACATCGGCATATACGTTCCGGCGAGCAACCGGGTCAAGCGGAAGCTTCCTTCGGCTCAGCCGCTTGGCTCATTCGACGGGACGCGCTATCTTCTCGCAAGCCTCGTCATTCGTGGCCTCGAAAGAATCTTTCTTGCTCGGCTTCCCTACTGGATTTGCCTATACGTCGAACCCCGATGGTAGGGCAGCTTTCCCATTGCCCCTCCCCAATCCCAAAAGAGGATGACAACCAGTCGTTTTTCTCCGCAACCGTCGATTTCCCTCCGGGGGGTCCGGGTCCACAACCTCCGCTCCATCGACCTGGAAATCCCCCGAGGAAAGCTGACGGTGGTCACGGGACCCAGCGGCTCGGGGAAATCGTCGCTCGCATTCGACACGCTCTACGCCGAAGGACAGCGGCGCTACGTGGAAACTCTTTCGCCCTACGTGCGCCAGTTTCTGGAACGGATGGAAAAGCCGGACTGCGACGCGATCGAGGGGATCCTCCCCGCCATCGCGGTCGGACAGAGCGGCGGCATGGCCACCTCGCGAAGCACTCTCGGGACAATGAGCGGAATCCTAGATTACCTGAAATCGGTCTATGCCCGCGCCGGAAAGCTGATTTGCCCCGACTGCTCTCTGCCGGTGGAAGCCGCATCTTCTCCGCGAATCGCCCAAGAAGTTTTCAACGACTTCTCGGGTGAAGAGATCTGGATCGGCTTCCCGGTCGATTTCCCCGAGGGAACCGGCCGGCGGGACGCCTTCTCGTTCCTTCGCTCGCAAGGGCTACTCCGCGTATGGGAAAAAGAAGCGCTGGTTCGGACGGAGGAAGATCCGGGAGAAGGGCCCGTCGCCGAAGGACGATTCCTCGTCGCCTTGCGACTGCTTCGCGTCGAGGAGGGGGAGAAGAGCCGCCTTGCCCAAAGCATCGAAGAGGCGATGCGGCTAGGAAAAGGAAGGGTGGAGATCCGGCCGCCTCACTCCGAGAGCCGAGTGTATACCGACCGACCGCTCTGTCCCGGTTGCGGAAAGGAGTTTCCGGCGCCCGCTCCGGCTCTCTTTTCGTTCAATAACCCGCACGGGGCCTGCCCCACCTGCCACGGTTTCGGACGGATCGTCGAGATCGACTTGAACCGAGCCATTCCCGAGCCGGCCCTCTCGATCGAGGGCGGCGCGGTCAAACCGTTCCGCCGGGAATCGTTCTTCTGGTGGCAAACGAAACTCGAGAAGGTCTGCCTACGCCGCGGCATTTCGATCCATCTCCCCTTTTTGCGGCTTTCGCCCGCGGAGCAAGCATTCATCCTCGAGGGCGAACACCCGGACCTCGATGCGGAGAAGGCCCTGGAAGCCGGTTTCTGGTGCGGGGTGCGTGGCTTTTTTTCCATTCTCGAAAAGAAGGCTTTCAAGACCCACATCCGCATCTTCCTCTCCCGCTACCGCGATTATCGCACCTGTCCGGACTGCGGAGGAACCCGCTTCACGGCTCTGGCGCGCGCCTATCGGCTCCCTTTTCCTTCCGGTGACCGTTCGATCGCGGAGCTCTGTGCGCTTCCAGTGCAAGAGGCGCGGAGCCTTCTTGCTTCGCTCCCCCTCCCGCCGGGGGATCCGGCAACGCGTCGGGCCTGGGAAGAAACCCTCGTGCGCCTGCAATACCTCGAGGAAATCGGACTCGGCTATCTTTCGCTCGACCGTCCGACTCGCTCTCTCTCCGGCGGAGAGATCCGACGGGCGAACCTCACGATCTGCTTGGGAAACCGCCTAGCCAACACCCTCTTTGTCCTAGACGAGCCGACGATCGGGCTCCATCCGCGCGATATCGACCGACTGCTCGCGGTGATTCGCCGGCTGCGGGACCAAGGAAACACGGTCGTCGTCGTCGAGCACGAGGAGACGGTAATCCGAGGTGCCGATCATCTCGTCGAGCTCGGCCCCGGAAGGGGAGCGGAGGGAGGATCGGTCGTCTTCTCCGGTCCCCCTGCGCGGATTCTGGAGTCTGCCGAATCCTTGACTGGCGCTTATCTCTCCGGGCGGAAGGAAATTCCTACGCCGGCTACCCGCCGAGCGATCGATCCGTCCCGGCGGCTCCGATTGTCCGAGATTCGCGTGCATAACCTTCGCGATCTCACCGTCGATCTTCCTCTCGGACTCTTTGTCGCCATTACCGGAGTAAGCGGTTCCGGAAAGAGCAGCCTCGTCCATGACGCGCTTGCCCTCACCCTCCGCGCCGCCTTGTCCCAACCCCAAAAGCCGGCAATTTTCCGGCGGCAAGAGGCCGCCATCCGGGGATGGGAAAAGATCTCCGCCCTCTACGAAGTCGATCAATCCCCGCTCAGTCGAACTCCCCGTTCGAACCTCGCGCTCTACTCGAAAGCGTGGGAACCCATTCGACACCTCTTTGCGCAGACCGAGGATGCCCTCTCCCGCGGTCTCACCTCTCTCTCCTTTTCCTTGAATGCGGGCGACGGCCGATGCCCGCATTGCGAGGGTTCGGGAGTCGAGCGGGTCGAGATGCAGTTCCTCGCCGACGTCTTTCTTCCCTGCGCGATTTGCCAAGGCAAGCGATTCCAGCCTCATGTCCTGACCGTCCGCTTCCGTGGGAAGACCTTGGAAGAGTTTCTTGCCATGAGCGTAACCGAAGCCACCTCTCTCCTTCGCCCCGAGATCGCTACTTCCCCCGCCGAAGAAAAATTTTGCCGCCAAGCACTTCGGAAGCTCCTCCCCCTGGAGGAAATCGGTCTTGGCTATCTCCGCCTCGCTCACCCTTTAAGCGAACTTTCCGGGGGGGAGAGCCAGCGGCTCAAGATTCTGAGCCACTTGGCCGATGCCATCGGGTCTGCGGGTCGATGCGCCCGCTTCGCTCTCTTCCTTCTCGACGAGCCGACCACCGGCCTCCACGCCGACGACATTCCCGCTCTGCTCCGTCTCTTCCATCGAATCGTCGATCAAGGCAACACCCTGGTGGTAGTCGAGCACAACCTCGACGTGATCCGGTGCGCCGATTGGGTGATCGAGCTTGGACCGGAAGGGGGTGCCGGAGGCGGCAAAGTCGTCGCCGAAGGGAGTCCGGAGACGATCGCGGCTCATCCGACGAGTCATACGGGCCGCTTCCTCCGCGATCGGTTCGCAGGGGAGAAGCAGAGACCGCTCCCCCTTTCCTCTCTTCCAGCGGGATCCGATCTGCGAGCGGAAGCCGAGCTTCCCGTTTCCCCGGGGCTGGTTTCGATCCGAAATGCGCACCACCACAACTTGCAATCGCTCTCCCTCGATATCGCGCTAGGCAGCTTTACGGTGCTGACCGGCGTAAGCGGATCCGGAAAATCGACCCTTGCCTTCGACATCCTTTTTACGGAAGGCCAGCGGCGCTACCTCGACTGCCTTTCCGGCTACGCCCGACAATTCGTCGAAGAAATGGAGAAACCGGCCGTCGAGGCGGTAATCGGCCTACCGCCGACCGTCGCCATCGAGCAGCGCCTCACCCGTCCGGGTACCAAGAGCACCGTCGCGACCGTCGCCGAGATCTTCCCGTTTCTTCGGCTGCTTTATGCACGCTTGGGCGTTCCCGGAGATCCGCAAACCGGAGAGCGCGCCCAGCGCCAATCCCTGGAATCCCTTCTAAAAGAGGTCACTCGGCGTCTGAGCGTCCCTCAGAAGGTGCTGGCTCCCGTCGTCCGGGGGCGAAAAGGAAATTATCTCGCGCTCGGTCGATGGGCGGTTCGGAAGAAGCTTCCAGGTCTGCGCATCGACGGCCGCTGGGTCGATCCGAGCCGCTTCACCGGAACCCATCGCTATCGGACGCATGCAATCGATGTCTGGATCGGGACCCTGTCGCCCGGCTCCCCGGCGCCGGAGATCGAGCGCTTGGTCGCCGAAGCCCTCCTGCTCGGACGGGAAACCATCCTCCTGGTCGATCCGCAAGGGAAAGAGACGCTGCTCAGCACCCGCTACTTTTGCCCAGGCAGCGGACGCTCCTTCGACGAGCTCGATCCGCGCCTCTTCTCTTTCCACTCTCCACTCGGCTGGTGTCCCGATTGCCAGGGATACGGATCGACGACCGGCGGAAGAACAGCCGATCGGGGCGAAGAAGAGAGCCGTTGTCCCTCTTGTCAGGGGACCCGACTCAATCCGATCGCCGCTGCGGTTCGTCTTCCGCTCGGTGGCGGAAGGAACGCGGCCGGACCGACCTTGCCCGAACTCTGCCGACTCTCGGTCGAGCAAGCCCTCGATACCTTTGCCCGAATTCCGGCCGTCGGCCGGGAAGCTCCGGTTCTCGCCAAGATCCTCCCAGAAGTAATCACCCGTCTCCGCTTTCTGGAGGAAGCCGGTCTTTCCTATCTTGCGCTCGATCGCTCGGCCGCTACTCTCTCCGCCGGCGAGCTCCAGCGGATTCATTTAGCCGCCCAGCTCGGCAACAACCTCCAAGGAGTTCTCTATGTCTTGGACGAGCCGACGATCGGGCTTCATGCCCAAGAAAATGCCCGATTGCTCGATACGCTGAGCCGATTGCGGGCCAAGGGGAATACCTTGGTCGTCGTCGAGCACGACGAAGACGCCATCCGACGCGCGGATCGGGTGATCGACTTGGGACCGGGAGCGGGCCGATTCGGAGGGCAAATCGTGGCTGACGGCCCCTGGGAAAAGCTCGCTCGGGATCAGGCATCGGTGACAGGCCGGCTCCTCGGCCGACCCCTTCACCACCCGCTCTCGGGACGCCGGAGGCCCTGCGGCCCTTCCGATTCTTGGTTGCGAATCGAAGGGATCCGCGTGCACAACTTGCGCGACCTTTCGATTGATCTCCCTCTCGGCAAACTCGTGGTCATTTGCGGAGTAAGCGGATCGGGGAAGAGCACCCTTTTGCATCGAGTCCTCTTTCCAGCGGTACAGCAGTCGGTGGGAAGGAGGCGCTCCGGCAGCCAGCAGCCGGAGCGGCAATGCTGGAGTGCCGTTTCCGGAGCCGACCCGCTCACCGCCGCCGTGTTGGTCGATCAATCCCCCATCGGGAAAACGAGCCGCTCGACTCCCGCCACCTACCTGGGAGTTTTCGACCAGATCCGCGAACTCTTCGCTTCTCTTCCGAGCGCCCGAGAGCGGGGATACGGACCCGGCCGCTTTTCCTACAACACCCCTTTGGGCAGATGTCCGGCTTGCCAGGGAAACGGGGCTCTCGCTGTAGAGCTTCCCCTTCTTCCGCTCTTCCGGGTTCCTTGCGAAGCCTGTTCCGGGAAACGCTACAATCCCCAAACGCTCGAAATCGAATACCGCGAAAAGACCATCGCCGAGATCTTGGAGATGACCGTCGAAGAAGCCGCATCCTTCTTTGCAAGCGTTCCCCGGATCCGCCAATCCCTCGAACTGGTAGCGGAGGCGGGCTTGGGCTATCTCGCACTGGGTCAGCCGAGCCCGACTCTTTCTGGAGGGGAGGCGCAGCGCCTCAAGCTCGCCACCGAGTTGGCCGCCTCGCTGGCTCGGCCTCTACCCCGAACCTTGGCTCCCGAGCCGGCAAAGCGCTTCCTCTACCTCCTGGAAGAGCCGACCATCGGGCTGCATCTGTCCGACGTCGAGCGACTCCTTCGGCTCTGTCGGAGGCTCGTCGATCTCGGCCACACTGTCGTCGTCGTCGAGCACCATCTCGACGTGATCGCGGAAGCCGACTATACGATCGAGCTCGGTCCCGGAGCGGCGGAAGCCGGAGGGCGCATTGTCGCTGCGGGCCCTCCGGAAAAAATCGCCCGGGCAAAGAAATCTCCGACCGCTCCTTTCCTGCGGCAGATGCTGGCTCGGGCGCGGATTCCAAATTGAGCCGGCCCATTTTCTCATTTTCCCGACGGAGCCTTTTGGGCAACCTTCCCTTATGAAGGAATCCCTGAGCATCGCGGACTATTTGACCCGGCGTCTCCAAACCGAGGGAATCGAATATGTATTCGGGGTGCCCGGCGATTACGCTCTCCCTCTTTTTTCCGCCTTCCGAAAGGGCGGAATCGAAACCATCAACACATGCGACGAACAAGGGGCCGGCTTCGCCGCCGACGCCTACGCCCGCATCCGCGGCATCGGGGCCGCCTGCGTCACCTATTGCGTCGGAGGTCTCAAGATCGCGAATGCGGTCGCTGAGGCATATGCCGAAAAATCGGCGGTCGTCGTCATCAGCGGTGCTCCGGGAATCAGCGAACGAAAGAAAGATCCCCTTCTCCATCATAAGGTGCGGAGTTTCGAGAGCCAGCGAAAGATCTTCGAGGAAATCACGGTAGGGGCGACGGTCCTCGATGACCCGGAGACCGCTGCCTCCGAGGTGGATCGAATGATCGAACTGGCTCGCCGCTACCACCGACCGGTCTACATCGAGGTGCCGCGGGATCTCATGTCCCTGCCTTGTCGCCCGCCCGCGCCGCGGCAGATGGCGGAAGAAAGCGACCCGCAAGCCCTTGCGGAAGCATTGGAGGAAGCCCGACAAATGCTTCTCGCATCCCGATTCCCGCTCATTCTGGCGGATGTGGAGATCCACCGCTTCGGCTTGCAAAAGGAGCTGGTCCAGCTCACGGAAACGACGGGAATCCCGGTGGCGGCCACCCTTCTGGGGAAGTCGGTGATCGCCGAGACGCATCCCCACTACGTCGGAGTTTACGAAGGAGCGACCGGACGCGCCGAAGTTCACGATTACGTGGAGGCCAGCGATTGTCTTCTCCTTTTGGGAGTCTTTCTCACCGACATCACGGTGGGAGGCAGCTCCGCCTCCCTCGATATGAGCCGCTGCATCTATGCGACCAGCGAGAAGCTTTCCATTCGCCACCACTCCTTCGAGGGGGTGCGCTTGGAAGATTTCGTACGCGGTCTCTTGAAGCTCGGTATCGAAAAAAAGGTCCTGCCGGGCATTGCGGCATCCCGAACCGAGGCGATCCGGAAAGTGCCGGCCCGGCCGCAAGACCGGATCACCGTCCAATCGCTCTTTGCCGAGATCAACCGGATCCTGAGCCCCGAAATCCTCGTCGTCGCCGACGTCGGCGAGGCTCTCTTCGGCGCTTCGGATCTTATCATCCGGGAACCAACCGAGTTCTTGAGTCCCGCTTACTACGCGTCCCTCGGATTCGCCATCCCAGCCTCCGTAGGTGCCGCCCTCGCCAATCCGCGCTTGCGCCCGCTGGTCCTCGTGGGAGACGGGGCTTTCCAAATGACCGGCATGGAGCTTTCCACGGCGGCCCGCTTCGGCTTGAGCCCAATCGTAATCCTGCTCAACAATCGCGGCTATTCGACCGAACGTCACATGCTCGACGGCCCCTTCAACGATCTCTTGGATTGGAACTACTGCCGACTGCCGGAATTTTTGGGCGCCGGACGCGCCTGCCAGGTACGCACCAACCAGGAACTGGCATTGACGCTTCAGGCCGCATTGAGCCAGAAAGACTCGTTCTGGCTCATCGAGGTGCGCCTGAGTCCTCACGATCGCTCACCCGCCCTGGAGCGCTTGGCCCATCGCCTCGCCCCGCAAAGGCGAACCAATCCTTAGCGGAGGCCCATGCTTCGCCACCCCGTTGCGAGCCCGGCTTGCTCGAACGGCCGATGCCTTCGCAAAGAAGGAGCAACCGGGCCGCTTCGTCGGTATTCGGTCGGGATCTTTTCCTAGCGACTCCACGAATCAGACAATGAGGATCTTGATTGCCGAGGATGATCGAAAGATCTGGAAGCATGTGAAGGCTGCTCTCCAGGCCGAGGGCTATACGGCCGAAGTCGCGGAAGACGGCGAAGAGGCGCTCTGGCTGGCGCAGAACTACCCCTTCGACCTGCTCATCCTCGATTTGATGCTTCCCGAGCGCGACGGCATCTCCATCGTGCGCCAGTTGCGTCGTTCCGGATCGCGGCTTCCCATACTCTTCCTCACCGGCCGCACCGACGTCGAGGACCGAGTGCGCGGTCTGGACGCCGGTGCCGACGATTATCTGGGCAAGCCCTTTTCCACGCAGGAGATGCTTGCGCGTGTGCGTGCGCTTCTCCGCCGCCAAAGCCCCACCTTGGCCAATCGATTGCGCTTCGAGGACATCGAGATGGACCTCGTGGCTCGGTCGGTGACACGGAGCGACCAGCGCATCGATCTGACCAACCGCGAATTCGAGCTGCTCCGGCTTTTGATCGAGCACGCGCCGAACCCGGTGAGCAAGGCGCTCATTCTAGAAAAAATATGGGACCGCTGTTTCGATTCCGAAACCGCCCTGGTCAACGTCCATGTCAATCACTTGCGCCAAAAGCTCCATCTGCCGGGGAAGCCTCCGCTGCTCCAAACGATCCGAGGGATCGGGTTTGCGCTGCGGGCGGCGGCGACCGCCTCGTCATGAACCGTCGCTGGCTCACGTTGACGGCCGCATTCGGCTTGGGATTTCTCGGAGTGTCCGCCATTTTTCATTGGGCCGCCTCCGCGCGCGAAGCG
>NZ_CABFUZ020000159.1 GCF_902143385.2 Methylacidimicrobium cyclopophantes | reverse complement strand
GCGCCTCGGGATCGGCGGTCGCCCTGCCGCCGGGGAACTCGGCCAGAAGAGCGGAAACCCAATCTTTCATGTTAGTCCATCCGGCGCTTCCAGCGGGAGCAGAAAGCGGTTTTGACCTTCCCCGGATCCTTTCTCATACTGGCGATCCAAGGCCAGCATGATCCGGCCGTCGCTCCAAGACAAGCCTATGCGCAAAGCCCTCCCGGTCGGTTCGCGCGTCCCGGCGGCCCTTCTCCTCGATTCGGAAGGAAAGGAGATCGAGCTCGGCCAGAGCTTGGCCTCCGGCAAGACCCTGCTCTACTTCTATCCGCGCGCCCACACCCCCTTCTGCACCCGGGAGGCGTGCAATCTGCGGGATCATGGGGGAGAGCTCGATCGGCGGGGGATCCGGGTGATCGGAATCAGCGGCGATCCCCCGAAGCGCCTAGCATCCTTTCGCCTGCGACACGATCTACCCTTTCTCCTTCTTTCGGATCGAGGTGGTGTGGCGGCCCGGGCTTTCGGTCTTCCCGTCTTCCTCGGGCTCGTGGCGCGGGCTTCTTTTCTCATCGAAGATGGGATCATCGTCTGGAGAGATCTTCACCCTCGGGTCGATGCTCACGCGCAGGATCTCCTCCGCATGCTGGAAGCCCGCCGTCGCCTCCCTCGGCTTCCGGCCGAGGAGGCGCGGGAAGCGGGAGGAGAAAAGCTCCCCGACAGATCCTCCGGACAATGGCCTACCGACGGTTCCTCATCCTGACCCGGATTGCCTTTGGACCGAGGAATCGGACCTATCGATTGGCGATCTGGCTCTTTCTGCGCGGGCTCGCCGCCATCTATGCGGTCGCATTCCTCGCCCTGGCGATCCAACTGCCGGGACTTTTGGGATCGCGCGGCATCCTCCCGATCGCCGAGGTCCTGGTCGTAGGCAAGGCCCATTTCGGTTTTTCCCGCTACTTGCAAGCCCCTTCCATTTTTTGGTGGGTCGGCGCAAACGATCTTCTCCTGCAGGCGCTCGCATGGATGGGCGTCTTGCTCGCGGGAGTTCTCTTTTGTGACATCGCGCCCGCTTGGACCGCCTTTACGCTCTGGGGGCTCTATCTCTCCTTCGTCTCCCTCGGTCGGGATTTCTTTTTTTTCCAATGGGACAGCCTTCTCTTGGAAGCGGGGCTCCTGGCGGTCCTCGTTGCCCCCTGGCGATGGAGACCCGAATTCGGAACGGCCCCCTCTCCGCCGCCTCTGGCCCACTTTTGGCTCCAGTGGCTGCTCTTTCGCGTCCTCTTCCTCTCCGGCGTCGTCAAGCTGGCGAGCGGGGATCCGACCTGGCGTGCGCTCACAGCCCTCCAATACCACTACGAGACCCAGCCCCTTCCCTCGCCTCTCTCCTGGTTTTTCTTCCACCTTCCGCTCTGGTTTCACGAGCTTTCGACCTTGCTCGTCCTCGTCATCGAGCTGGTCGTCCCCTTCCTCTTTTTTACCGGCCGCCTCGGCCGCCTTTTGAGCTTCACCCTTTCGATCCTCTTGCAGCTCTTCATCCTGCTGACGGGAAACCATGCCTTCTACAACTGGCTCACCCTCCTCCTCTGCTTCTCCCTCCTCGATGATTCCCTCCTTGGTCGAGCCCTCCCCCGCCTTGCCCTCGGAACTCTCCCCTCCTCCCTTCTCCAGCGGCGGCTGAGTCCGATCCTCGCGGGGCTCCTCTTTCTTTTGAGTCTCCCCCTCTTTGCGGCCGTCCTGGGTGTCCGGCTTCCTCGGCCGGTGGGGATCGTTCTTGCCTCGATCAGCCCGTTTCGGAGCGTCAACGACTATGGCGCTTTCGCGGTCATGACGATCCGGCGTCCGGAAATCGTGATCGAAGGGAGCCGCGACGGGATCACCTGGCTCTCCTATTCCTTTCGTTGGAAACCCGGCGATCCCCGGAAGATGCCCGCGTTCGTGGCCCCCTACCAGCCGCGGCTCGACTGGCAGATGTGGTTTGCCGCCCTGAACGGGCCGGCGCGGACGCCCTGGTTTCCTCGGCTTGTTGTGCGCCTCCTGGAGGGAAGCCCCGATGTAATCGCCCTCTTCGCCTCCAATCCCTTTCCCGACTCTCCTCCGACCTATATCCGGGCGCTCGTTTACGACTATCGCTTCAGCTCGTGGGGGGAATTGCGGCGCACGGGTGCCTGGTGGGAGCGCTACCTCATTGGAGTCTATCTTCCTCCCAGCGCTTTGCGCAGACCGTCGCCCGAAGGGGAAACGGAGCGCTCCGCCGCACCGCGCGATCGCCCCCTCTCTCTGCTACCCTAGACCAGATTTCCCGCAGGCTTTCTTGCGCGGGCGGTCGGGCTTGCCCGCTTCGCCGGAGTGGGTTTCCCCGCAAGGCCCCGGATCTCCATAGATCGGTATCGCTCGGACGGAACGGAGCCCCCCTGCGCATCGAAGCCCGGTTGGAGCGCCTCGGATACGAAGTTGGGAGCGGCGCTGGCTAGGGCGTTCCCTTCGAATCGACCGGCCCCCGCGTTTTCCTCGCTACGCGGCGAGAGGAGCGCTTCGGTTTCGAGGGTCGGGAGAGATCGGAAGAGGCCCGGACATAGGGCGATTTCGGGCTGTAGACAAGGTCGGTCGCAGCGACGCAATAGGGGTTGCCGTGGGGATCCGTCGGACCGTAGGGGAATTTCGGAAAGGTCGGCTCAAACTCCCCGCCCGCCCAGGCGCTGGAGACAAAGGAGATTCCGATCCAGCCGGCGATCCAGACGAAGCCTTTGGAAGAGAAGCGCGTTTGCATCAAAACTTGTAGCGAAGTCCGGCGAGCACGAGGTTGGCGGTGAACTGGTCGAAGTGTTGGCTCACCGTTTGGTTGGGACCGAAGACCGCTGGATTGCCGTTGAAGCTGAAGTTTGTCCCGGTCAACAGGAGAAAGCGGTATTCGACGAAGATCGACCAGCGTTTGCCGATCCACCGGTCGATTCCCGCGATTCCTTGCGCGGCGAATGCTCCCGAATCGCTGGTGATCCCCGCACCGAGCAGGTTCTGGCCGGCGAAGGGCCCGCCTGCGGGCACGGCCGAAGCGCTCGAATTGCTGATATAGGCACCTCCGACGCCGACGCCGAAGTGGACCATCAAGAGCGGGGTGTATAGGTTGAGAAGTCCGTCGACCGTAATGACGCCGGCGTTGAAGTTCTCGTTATTGGTAATCGTTCCCGGGAGTCCCGGCACGCCAACGCCGTAGGAGGAGGAAGCGTTGGTCAGCCCCAAGTAGAAGGCATCGAGCTGGACGGCGGGTCTCCAGTAGAAGTCCCAGCTATCCCCGATCTTATTGCCCGCGAACTCATAGCCGAGCAGAAGACCGCCGACTCCGTTCACGATCCCACCCCTTTCCGTAAAAGGGGAGAGGCCGATCGGCGCAGGATAGGCGGAATATCCGTACTCCGGGTTCGAAAACGCCCCACCGCCGAAGATCCCGGCGTAGAGACCCGATTTGACCGTGAAGGGATTTTGGACGGGTGGGGCTTCCTTGCCACCCTTCTCCGAGCTCGACCCGCTCGCGCTTCCGTCGTCCATGTCCACCCCGGCGAGCGCCGGGCTTTGGAGAGCTTCTTCGGCGAGATTGGAACCGCCGGCGCCGGGCGGCGCGCCGTGGGCCGACGCAGCGACAAGGACACCAAGAAACACTCCAGCCAGCAGCCCCTTTTGCAACTCCTCCTCCTTCCGATTTTTCGCTGTAAGCGTTAGAGAATGAGGCTTTTTTGCCCCCCGGACGCTCCCTCTGTCAATGGAATTTCCCGCACCACCCCTACAGTTCGCTCCTTCCGTGGCCGTGGAACGAAAAGGCCCTTCCTCAGGGAAGGGCCTTTCTCCCGAACCGCAGAGCCTTCAGCCTTTGACTTCAATCGTCTTGGGCTTCGCATGCTCCCCCTTCGGGAGATGCACCTGGAGGATCCCATCCTTGAACTGTGCGTCGATCTTGTCGGCGACCACGTCCTCGGGAATCACGAACGACCGGGAAAAGGAGCCGTAGGCCCGCTCGACCCGGTGATACTTCTTGTTCTTTTCCTCCTTTTCCAGCTTCCTTTCGCCGGATATGGTGAGGACACCCGACTCCATGGACACCTTCACCTCTTCCCGCTTCATGCCCGGAAGCTCGATCTTCACCAGGTACTCCTTGTCGTCCTCCGTAATGTCGGCCACGGGCCGCCATTCGGCCAACTCCAAGCGCTCGCTGGGTGCTTCCAGGAATTCGAGCGGCCGCTCCCAAAGAGAGGCGAACCGCTTCCGCATCTCCTCCAACTCGCGGAAAGGATCCCAGACACCTAAACCTGCCGGACTTCTTCGTACCAAGCCATTCATTGCCTACTCCTTTCGTTTGAGTTTCCTCCGTCGGCCGCTTCGGTACATTCCGCGAAGCAGCCGAATCGTACTGACAAGTTGAAGCAATTGATACAAAATGTCAAGGTAAGACCGGAGAGCCGAAAAGAGGATGGACTGGTATGCGACATTGGCCGCGTGGGAAGATCTTCTCCGCTCGGTCGTGAAAGAGCATGGATTCTGGGCCTACCCGCTGCTCTTTGGGATCGTCTTTTGCGAGACGGGTTTGGTGGTCACCCCCTTCCTCCCGGGAGATAGCCTTCTCTTCCTTTTGGGAGCGTTCGCCGGTCAAGGTTGGCTCCACCTGCCTACCCTGCTCCTCGGTCTCATCCTCGCCGCCGTTCTCGGGGATAGCATGAACTACTGGATCGGCTTGCGAGCCGGCCCCGCGATCTTCCACGATCCCCATGCCCGCTGGCTCAATCGGCGTCAGCTGATTCGCGCCCGAGCCCTCTGCCGGCGTTACGGTGCACGGGCGATCGTGATCGCTCGTTTCATCCCGGTCCTTCGGACCTTTGCCCCGTTCGTCGCCGGCGTGGGCACGATGTCGTATCCCCGCTTTTTCTTTTGGAATGCGGCCGGTGGGATCTCTTGGGTAGCCCTCTTTCTCCTGGCAGGCTTTTTCCTGGGCGGCGCGCCGGCGGTCCAGCGACATCTCCACCTTCTGCTCCTGCTGATCATCGTCGTCTCGCTCCTTCCGGTAGGCCGGGAGATCCTGGCCGCGCGGATGTCCGGCAAGGCGAGGCCGACGGCCGGCAAGTAGTCGGTTGCGGGAAAAGGAAACTTTCGCTACGGTGTCTCGCCTGTGCAAACCGAACAGTTGGATTTCTTACGGAAATTGATAGAAACCCCCAGCCCCTCGAGCGGGGAGAGTGTCGCACAACGTGCTTGGCTCGACTATGTCAAGAGCTACGCCGACCGGGTCGAGACCGATGCATATGGCAACGCGCTTGCGCTGCTCCATCCGGAAGGATCTCCGAAGATCCTCCTGGCCGCCCATATCGACGAGATCGGCTTCCAGGTGCAATATGTGGATGAGCGCGGATTTATCTACTTTACCACCGTGGGGGGCTCGGATCCGTTGCTCGCTCGAGGCCAGCGGGTACGGATCCATCATGAGGGCAGAGCGGTCTTGGGAGTGATCGGCTCGCTCGCGATCCATCTCCAGGACCGGGAAGGAAAACAAGATCCCCCTAAGTGGCATGAGCTCTTCATCGATATCGGCGCCCAAAGTCAACAGGAAGCTCTGGAGCGCATCTCGATCGGCGATCTTATCACCTACGATTCGGGTTTTGCTCCGCTCCACGAGGAGCTCTGGGTCGGCAGGGCCTGCGACGACCGTGTCGGAGCCTTCGTGGTGGCGGAGGCCTTGCGCAGAATCTCGGCCCGGCGGGAGGGATTGCAAGCCTGCGTCATTGCGGCCTCGACCATTCAGGAAGAAAACGGCCTTTTCGGGGCTTCCATGGTCGGCTACTCGGCCCATCCCGACGCCGCCGTCGTGGTCGATGTCGGCCATGCAACCGACATTCCGATCGCGGACAAGAAGCGCCACGGCGATGTGCAGCTCGGCAAGGGGCCGATCTTAAGCCGCGGAAGCGTCAACCACCCCCTGTTGGTCCGCCGGCTGGCGGAGGTGGCTCGGAAACACCGGATCCCCTACCAGCAGGGAATCGATCCTCGCCGATCGGGTACCGACGCGGATGCCATCTTTTTGCAGCGCGGAGGCATTCCCACGGTCGCCCTCGGGATTCCCAACCGATACATGCACAGCCCCGTCGAGGTCGTCCACCTCCAGGACTTGGAAACCTTGGCCGAATGGCTGAGTCTTTTCGTAGGAGATCTCCAGGAGCACGAAAGCTTCCGGTACCAGTGGTAGGCATGGGAAAATCGCGACTTCCCTTGGTTTTCCCCGGTCCCGGCGACCGGCGCCCGGAGAGACTCTTTTCGGAAGCGACTCTCGATTTTCCGGGAGATACGGGAGAACTGCGATGAAGGTCCGCCGATTCCTCCATACGCGTTATCGGGTGAACGACCTCGAAAAGGCCGTCGCCTTTTTCACCGATCTGCTCGGGCTGGAGGAGGTGAGCCGCTCGACCTCGCCTCGAGGCTCTACCCTGGTCTTTTTGAAAGCAGCGGAGAGCGAGGAGCTTCTGGAAATTTGCCACTATCCCGCCTCGGGACCGGTGGCCGTTCCACCCGATCTGACCCATTTGGCCTTCGAGGTAGAGGATCTGGAGGCCTTCGGCCGTCAGGCCGCCGAAAAAGGGTATCCCTTTTCCGACGGACCTACGACGAGCCGCTCGGGGACGCGCTTTGCGTTCCTCGACGGTCCGGAAGGCTACGAAATCGAATTGATCGAGCGAAAAACGCGGTAGGAATCCTTTCCGCATGAGGTCCATACGGTTTGCCGCGGCGGTCGGGGCAAAGCCCTGTCAGGTAGAGAGCGAGGTGCGCACGCTCGAGGCGGCCGGAATCGATCTGCTCCACGTGGAGGTGATGGATGGCCATTTCGTTCCCAATTTCGGCGGAGGGCCCGACTTCGTCGCCGCGCTGCGCACTATCACCGAGCTCCCCATCGAGGTCCACCTCCGGATCGAGCAGCCCGACCGCTACGTTCGCGCCTTTATCGAAGCCGGAGCGGATATCGTGACGGTTCATTTGGAGGCACGCCACGACGTGCGCAAGACGATCGAGCTCATTCGGTCGATGGGATGCCGCTGTGGGCTGGCGCTCAACCCCCTCACCCTTTTGGAAAAATCCCTCCGGCATCTCCCGCGCGTGCATTTTCTGCTCTGCCTCACCGCCAATCCCGGCTCCTGGCAGCCGCTCTTGCCGGAGACGCTCCGGAAGGTGGCGGAGGCAAAGGCCTACCGGGAGGCGGCCAACCTCGCCTATGAAATCGTCGCGGAAGGCGGAGTGACGCGGGAGAGTCTCGCTTCGGTTGTCGTGCATGGTGCCGACCGAGTCGTTCTCGATAGTCGGCTCCTCGGCGGAGCAGAGGACGATCCGCTGCGCGAGCTGCGCGCCGCCGCCGAAGAAGCCAATATGGGCGGATAGCCCTTACTTTCGCGGCGCTGGCCGGAGCCCGAACGGAACGAAGACAAAAACGGCGACGGCGGCTCCGATCCCCAGGATGAGCGCCCAGGTGGAGGCCGACTCTGCGGCGCCGGTGGGGATCCGGACGGCGGCGGTCATCCAGGGGCCGAGTTCTCCAGTGGCGGAGAGCGGTTCGTCGAAGAGGATCTTGATCGGAATGCGCTGCTCCGGTTTCACATAGTTGAGTCGCATGTCGAGTGGGGGATAGAGACTGAGGGCGGACTTGGTGCCGCGCTGGATGCTCTCGACATGTCCATGGTAGAGACGGCCGGGCTGCGCCCAGAGGCGGATTTCGGCGGGCATCCCGGGGTGGATATGGCCGAGATCCCTTTCCCGGAAGTTGGCATTGACCCAGACTCCCTCCGGAACGATCGAGAAGAGGAACTGACCGGAGGCGACGTAACTACCCTGGTCGACCCGGCGTCCCGAAATCTTGCCCGAAACCGGGGCCCGAATCTCGCTTGCGCCGAGGCTGAGCTTTTCTAGGCGGAGGGCCGCTTCGGTCGTGGCCGTTACCGCGACCGCCGTGTCTAGGTTGAGTTCAGGAGTGGCATGCGCGATGACGAGCCGATGCATCCGAAACCATTCGGTTCCGGCAAAAAGCCGAACCGCGTCGGCTACGGCGACCCGAGCCTGGTAATCCCTGGGGTCGATGAGCCCCAAAAGCTGGCCTTGGCTCACCCGCGTGTTGTCGTCGATCAGGAGCCTTTCGAGATATCCGGAAACCTTCGGCGAGATCCGCACCACATGGGCGCTCAGGAATGCATCCTCGGTGGAGGCAAAGCTTCCTCGCCCCTCTTCCACGACAGACACGGCCCAATAGACCAGCAAGCCCGCCAGAAGGCTTCCGGCGATCCGCGCCCAAACGCGCCTTCGGCTCCGACTCCCCTTGCCCGAATCTTCTCCTTCCATTCCAGCTTTTCCGAGGCAGCCTCAGGCTTGCAGCGGGAAGCGGGCTCGTCAAGCGGGAAGCCCTCCTCTCTGCCGCCTTGACAATGGCGGAAGCCGGGAGCAGAAGTGAGCTAACCTTGGGAGCTGTGCCTGAGTGGCCGAAAGGGACGGTTTGCTAAACCGTTGTACCCGAAAGGGTACCGAGGGTTCGAATCCCTCCGGCTCCGCTCCTCGGCTCCCTAGCGGGAGACTCCCGCTTCCCCCGATCCGATAGAGCCTCGAGAGGCTCCCGATCCTTTTGCGGAAAGCGGCCGAGGCCGGACAAGCCGAGAAGAGATCCCAAAAGGGGAGAGCCGCCAGCCGATCTCCTCGGACCCCTGGAGAAGGGAGCAGTGCCTTTCCCCTGCGAGGCTCGGCGGTGTAGAAGAAGAGGAATCTTGAGGCCTTGGAAGGATGGGGAGGATGGAAGGCAAGGAGCTTCGCGGGGGATGGAGAGAGGAAGGGATGGAGCGGCTGCGCGCCGCCCACTTCGAGGAGGACGGGCGGTGCCGGGAGGAGCTCTCGGCTCGGCTCGCTCCAACGGAGGAGCTCGACCGGGGGATCCGCGAAAAGACCGACTGGCTTGTCGAGAGAATGCGGGAGCGGGAGCGGCCGCGATGGGTCGATCGGATCCTCACCCGCTATCCTCTTGCCCAAAAGGAGGGGCGGCTCCTCTTGCAGCTGGCCGAAGCCCTGCCCCGCATTCCCGATGATTCTACGGCGGAAGCACTGCTGCTCGAGAAGCTGCTCGAAGGAGAGTGGCGGTCGGGGAAGGGGGGAGCGGAAGAGGGAATCGGGAGATTCGCGTCTTGGGGACTCACCGGTCTTCGGGCTCTGGCTCGCTGGGAGAGAAGCCGCTCCCTGCCCGGTTGGCTTCGCCGGGGGCTCCGGATGGCCGTGCGGGAATCGGTTCGCAAAGTCGTCTCCGAGATCGTCGCCCGATTCATCCTTGCGGAAGATCTCCAGGGAGGAGCCCGACGGATCTCCTCCCTCCGTGCCGAGGGATACCGCTTTTGCTGGGATATGCTCGGGGAGGCGGCCCGGACGAGACGGGTGGCGCAAGAGGCTTTGGATCGCTACCACCAAGCGATCGCCTTTTTCGGCGGGGAGGGAGCCCGAGGAAACGAGCCTCCCGAGCTCTCGCTCAAGCTTTCGGCACTCCATCCGCGCTGGGAAGCGCTCCAGGAGGAGCTGGTCGCAGACGAGCTCTACGCCGCCGTCTTGGGACTCTGCCGCGAGGCGAGAAGGGTGGGGATCCGACTCGTCTTCGACGCGGAGGAGTCCCTGCGCTTTTGGCCCCTTCTCCACCTCTTCCTGCGTCTGCTCGAGGAGCCGGAGCTCTCCGGCGAAAGCGGTCTGGGCATCGTCGTTCAGGCCTACCAGAAGCGCGCTTTGGCGGCGGTCGAGCTTCTCTTGGAAGCGGCGGAGGCGACGGAAAGGCGATTTGCCGTGCGGCTGGTCAAAGGCGCCTACTGGGATGCGGAGATCCGGCGGGCGCAGGCGCTGGGCCTTCCCTCCTATCCCGTTTTTACAAGAAAGGGGCTCACCGAGCTCTCCTATCTGGCTTGCGCGAAGCGACTGCTCGAGGGCTCTCGGCGGGTCTTCCCGCAATTCGCGACCCACAACCCCTCCACCGTAGGGGCTCTTCTCACCCTCGCGGAAGCAGAGAAGGAGGGATGGGAGTTTCAACGCCTCTACGGAGTGGCCGAGTCGCTCTTTTCGGTGCTGCGGGAGAACGGCCTGCCGGTTCGCCTCTACATTCCCTTCGGATCCCGGACGGAGCTCTTCGGCTATCTCGCTCGGCGGCTGCTCGAAAATGGCGTCGGTCAAGCGGGCTTTCTCCCGGTCGGCGAGAGGAAGGTCCCCCCATTTTCCCCAAGCCGGGCGGCGCGGCTCCATCCGCCCGGCCATCCGAAGATTCCCCGACCGACCGAGCTTTCCGGGCCCGCCTGGAAGCGGGCCGAAGGATTCGACTGGGGAGAGCCCGCAGCCAGACGACGACTCTTGGGAGAGGTCGAAGCCGCAGGGGGCCTTGCGCAGGCCCATCCGCTGGTGGCGGGAAGAGCCGCTTCGCTCAAGGAAGAGGCGGTGTTCGCTCCGGCCGATCCGACGCGGCGGGTGGGAACGGTCTCTTGGGCCGGGGAAAAGCAGGTCGAAGAAGCGCTCCGGATCGGCTCCGAGCGGGCTCGGGAGTGGGAGCGGGTCCCGGTCGAGGAGCGGGCGAAGGCGCTCGAAACGCTCGGCGACCGACTCTGGCACCATCGCGCCCGGCTGCTCTTCCTCCTGCGGGAAGAAGCGGGAAAGACACTCCCCGATGGCTGGACCGAGCTCCAAGAGGCGATCGATTTTTGTCGTTACTACGCGGTGGAGGCGAGACGGCTCTTCGGCGGCCTGCGACCGTTGCCGGGCCCGAGCGGGGAGCGCAACCAGATCGGGTGGCGGGGCCGAGGGCTCTTCGCCTGCATCAGCCCTTGGAACTTCCCCTTGTCGATCTTTTTGGGGCAGATCGTCGCGGCGCTGGCGGCGGGGAACGCGGTGGTCGCCAAGCCGGCCGAGCAGACCCCGCTCGTCGCAGCCGAGGTGCTCCGTCTGGCGCTCGGCGCCGGGATCCCCCCGGAAGTGCTCCATCTTTTGCCCGGCGCTGGGGCTGTCGGGGAAGCCCTCGTCCGCGATCCGCGCCTCTCCGGGGTCGCGTTTACCGGGTCGGGAGCGGTTGCCTCCCGGATCGCCCAGCTTTTGGCGAGCCGAGGGGGAGCGTTGGCTCCGTTGATCGCCGAGACCGGAGGGGTCAATGTGATGGTGGTCGATGCGACCGCCGCGGCCGAGCAGGCCGTCGACGATATCTTGGTTTCGGCGTTTCGGAGCAGCGGCCAGCGCTGCTCTTCCCTCCGCCTCCTGCTGGTGCAAGAGGAAGCGGCACCCCGCCTGCTCGACCTGCTCGCCGGGGCGATCGAGGAGCTCGTCGTCGGCGATCCGCGAGATCTGTCGACCGATGTGGGCCCCGTGATCGAGCGGGGGGCGCAGCTCGAGCTCGAGAAGGAGGCTTGGCGGCTCGCGCGGGCGGGCAAGCTCCTGGCCAAGGCTTCCCTCGCCTCGACCGCTTCGCCCGGGGGCTACTACTTCTGCCCGCAGCTGGTGGAAATCCCTTCCCCCGCTCTGGTTGATCGCGAGATTTTCGGCCCGATTCTTCCGGTGGTCCGCTTCCGCATCGAGGAGTTGGAGGCGATCCTCGACTCGATTGCCCGCAGGGGCTTCGGGCTGACGATGGGCCTGGAGACGCGGCTTTCCGAGCGGATCCGCATGGTTCGGGAACGGGCGCGCGTCGGTAACCTCTACGTCAACCGGCCGATGATCGGGGCGGCGGTCGAGTTTCAGCCCTTTGGAGGAGAGGGCCTATCCGGTACCGGACCCAAGTCGGGTGGTCCTCGTTACCTCGAGGCGTTTGGAGTCGAAAGGGTCTCTTCCGAAAACGTCGCGGTGAGCGGTGACCCCGATCTCCTCCTCCTCTCCGAGGAAGAGGAGGGAGCTCCCTCCTAAGCCTCGAGCCTCCTTTCCCAGGGCTCCGGCTTCCTCGAGGCGACCTCGCGGCGGGAAATTGGCTGTAAACGCCAAGCGCTCTTGGCTACGCTCTCGGAGCGATGGCCGCCTTCTTTTCCGCTTCTCACTCTCTCTGGGGCGATTCGGTCAACGGACGGATCCGACCGTCGTCTCCGCTTCGGGCATTGCGATGAGACGAGTGGTCGCCCTTCTCGATCGGGTATCGAAGCAGTACGGCTCCGGAGAGAATGCCACCTGGGCGCTCCGCTCGGTCTGCCTGGAGATCGAGCAAGGGGAGTTCGTCGCGCTGGTAGGTCCGAGCGGCTGCGGCAAGAGCTCGCTTCTGCACCTCCTGGCCGGGATCGACCGGCCGAGCCAAGGACGGGTGGTGGTCCTGGGGCAATCGCTCGGGGAGCTCGAGGAGCGGAAGCTCACCGAGCTGCGCTTGGGGAGAATCGGGATCGTCTTCCAGTTTTTCAACCTGCTGCCGACCTTGACCGCCGAGGAGAATGTCGAGCTCCCGGGGCTCCTCCGAGGCATGGCCCCAAAGGAAGCGCGGCAGAGGGCTCGCGCGCTCTTGGAAGAGGTGGGGCTCTCTCACCGGGGCCGCCACCGTCCCGAGCAGATGTCGGGAGGAGAGATGCAGCGGGTGGCGGTCGCGCGGGCCTTGCTCCTGGAGCCGGCGTTGGTCTTGGCGGATGAGCCGACGGGGAACCTCGATTCCGAGGCGAGCCAGACCGTCATCGAGCTCTTTCGGGATCTCGGGCGGCGCCATGGAGCCACACTCGTGCTCGCCACCCATAGTCAGGAAGTGGCCGCAGCGAGCTCCCGCATCGTGCGGATGCGGGATGGGCAGATCCTTGGAGAAGAGCCGGTGGGCCGCAAGCCGTAGTCGATCCTTCGCGTCTTCATGGTAGTCCTCTTCCTACGCCACTGTGGGCGTCAGCTCCTCCGCCATCCGGCCATGTCGGCCGTCATGGTCCTTTCGGTTGCGCTCGGCGTCGGCCTCTTCATCGGCGTCCTCGTCCTCAACCGGAGCGCCCTATCCGCTTTCCGCGCCTCGGTCGACGCCACGGCGGGCAAGGCGAATCTCGAGGTGTCGGGAAACGGCGTGCTGCTGGACGAGGAGATCCTCCGGACCGTCCGGAGCACCGCGGGGATCGCGGCGGCTACCCCGCTGGTCGAGCAGGTCTGCCTGATCACCGATCACCCCGGGGAGTATCTCCAACTCGAAGGGATCGACCTCTTTTCCAACGTCCCCTTCCGGGCCTTTACTCTCGAGGCGGGAGGAAGCGCCGAGGGCGACCTGCTCGACTTCTTCCGGGATCCACGGGCGATCGCCCTCACCGCGACCCTCGCCCGGAAATTGGGACTGCGGCTCGGCGATCGGATCACCGTCCGGACGGAGACCGGTCCCGCCACCTACATCCTGCGCTACCTTGTCGAGTTCCGAGGCAAAGCGGTTGGAGCCGATGAACACCTAGCGCTCCTCGACATCGCAAGCGCCCAGGAGAGCTTCGGAAGAGTAGGAAAGCTTTCGAGGATCAGCTGCTTGCTCGCGGAGGGAGCGGATCCCGCAGAGGTCGTTTCTCGGCTCCGGGAGCGGCTGCCCCCCTCGGTGCTCATCCAGACTCCCGAGGCGCGGAGCCGGCGCGTGGAAAAGATGCTCGGCGCTTTCGAGCTCAACCTCACCGCGCTCTCCCTGGTCTCTCTCTTTGTGGCGATGTACATGATCTACAATGCGGTCGAGGCTTCGGTCGTCCGCCGCCGGGGGGAGATCGGCCTCTTGCGGAGCCTCGGCCTTCAGCGCTCCGGGGTCCAGATCCTCTTCCTCGGAGAAGCGCTTCTGGTCGGGGGCATCGGAGTCCTTCTGGGTCTGCCGCTCGGCCTGCTTTTGGCGCGGAGCCTCCTCGGAGTGATTTCCGAGAGCGTCACCGCGATCTATGCGCTCCTCCACATCGAGCGGATCTCGGTCTCGACCGGAGCGATCGGGATCGCCGCCTGCGCCGGCATCGCGGCGGTGGCGGC
>NZ_CABFUZ020000158.1 GCF_902143385.2 Methylacidimicrobium cyclopophantes | reverse complement strand
CGCGCCGGGCGGCGCGCTCCACATCGTGCTCGTCAACCGTCTTCGAGACCTCGATCGCCACGCAGGCCACCTCTCCCGTCTCCTTGTCCTTGCCGGCGGCCAATATGTCCGCATCCCCGAGATCGTCGCCCTCCTCTTCGCTCAGGCGCCCGGACTCGAGTGCGACGTCGATGAGAGCGGTTGCCAGATCGCCTTCCACGCCTTTGGCTTTCCGCACCTTGCTCCGCAGGTAGTTGCCAATTTTTTTCCTCGTATCCCACTCCATGCTCTTGCCGGTCCAATGGTCGACTTCCCGCTCGATGCCGCGCAGCCTCTTCTCCGTCGCCTCCAGGAAGGACTGGAGCGTGGCTTCCAAGCTGTCCAACCGTCTCTCGGTCGTCTCTTTGAACTCCTCCATGGAATGCCGGAACTCCTCCATGGAATGCCGGAACTCCTCCATGGAATGCCGGAACTCCTCCATGGAATGCTGGAATGCCTGGGTCGATTCGATGAAGGAGCGGAGCGTGGCTTCGGTCCGCTGCTGGCTTTCCGCCAGAGAGCGCACCGTGGCCGGAAGATCCAGAAGCTCCTCAGTGAGGAGCTCGCGGCGCAACTCTTCCTTCCACTCCGGATGTTCCCGGAGTGCGGCCAGGATGTCGGCGGTGGAGCGGATCGGAACGCTCATGGAGAGAGTGTAGCTTTCGCGATTCCCAAGGGCAACGGTCGGCGTGGCCTCCAATTCTTTCCGGGAAGCAATTGGCAGTTGGGCTCCCGTGGACTCCGCGGACAAAGGCTTTTTGCCCTCCTGCCAGGCAGTCGGGCGGAAGGCTCGAAGCGAATTCTCCTTCCCCAAAGGCAGTGGGTGAGTGGCAGGAGGGATGCCGAAGAACGGGATCGCAACCAAAAGAAGAGTCGCCTTTGCCATTGGTTTCCCTTCGAATAGTCGGCGGGATCGCAAGGGAATATGGAGCTTGCTCCTTCCAGGAATCGGTCGCTTCCGTGGAGAGTTTTCCTCTGGGGTCGCCCATTGCTTCCCTTGGAGCCTCCTGGGGGCAGGGCTCGTCCGATCGATTCGCAAGGAAAGCAGGGTGCGAAGACGGCGGCCGGAGGGTGTCGGTTCCTCCTCCTCTTGGCCCTATTCTTGTCGGTGGTTGCTGCGGAAGCGCAGGAGGCCCCCGCGGCGGGCCAGGAAAAGCGGCCCGCAGGGATGGCTCCGGACGCCTCGCTCGAGCCGGAGGATTTACTCGACTTCGACCGGCAGCCGACACCGGTTCAGGAGCTGATCCGCCAAGCGCTTCTCTTGACGAAGGAGGATCTCACCTACCAGTATGGCTCCGCCGATCCGACGACCGGAGGCATCGACTGCTCCGGCTTTGTCTATTACGTGCTGCGCCTCTGCGGTCTTCGAGACGTGCCGCGGACTGCCAGCGGCCAATATGTCTGGGTCCGGAAGGCCGGGCTCTTCCGTGCCGTCTTGAGTCGGGATCCCAAGAGCTTCGAGCTCGAGGAGCTTCGCCCGGGGGATCTGCTCTTTTGGGAGGGGACCTATGCTACCGCCAACGATCCGCCCATTACCCACTCGATGATCTATCTCGGCCGGGAAAAGGCGACGGGGGAGCGGGTGATGGTGGGAGCGAGCGACGGAAGGACCTACCATGGGAAGCAGCGATGGGGGGCGAGCGTCTTCGACTTCCAGCCACGCTTTCCGGGAAGGAGCTCGAATCCCGGAAGCAGCCGCTTCGTCGGTTACGGGAAAATTCCGGGGCTGGAGCGGAAGGAGTCTCCTTCGCCATGAGCCGGGTATGGGTTGCTTGCCTTTAGTAATACATATGTATATTCTTTCGCCGTGCTTCCTCCTCCCCTGATCGAGATCGGCAACCGATTCGGCCTTCTCGGACTCCCGCAAACCCCTCGCCGGAAGAGACTCTCCTTCCTGCCGGAGAGCCCCGATCCCCGGCTGCGGCGAGGAGTCCTCTCCCATGCCCTCACCGAGGTGGTGGCTCCCGGGCCGGGAAGCGGGCTCTTGCTTTCGGCCGCTCTCCGCTTCTGCCTCCCGAAGGGAATGCCCATGGCGCTGGTCGACGGCGCCGATTCGTTCGACCCGAAGAGCGCCTTGGCCGGTCCCTCACCCTCCCTCCTCTGGGTTCGCTGCCGCCTCCTCCGGGAGATCCTCTTTGCGGCCGACCTGTTGCTGCGGGACGGGAACTTCCCCTGGGTTTGGATCGACCTCTGCCGCCTTCCGCTCCGCGGGCTCGGCCGGATTCCCCCGACCACCTGGCACCGCTTCCAACGCTTGAGCGAAAAGAGGGGGACGGCGACCATTCTCGTCACTCCCTCTGCCCTGGTTCCCGCGGCGCGGGAGCGCTACCGGATCGATTTCCCCCTTTCCCGAGACTGCCTAGAGGAGCCGAGGCAAGCCCTCTGGCAGAAGCTTCGGTGGATTCCCTTGCGCCTTTCGGGCCTCGGCGATCCGGAAGCGCCGCCTGCGGCGACCGCCGGATAGAAGGGAAAGAAAACGCGATGTTTGCCGCCCTTTTCCTCCCTCGATTTGGCCTCCAGGCTGCTCTCCGCCTCTCCCCAGAGCTCGGGGA
>NZ_CABFUZ020000157.1 GCF_902143385.2 Methylacidimicrobium cyclopophantes | reverse complement strand
GTCGCGGCTGCCTATCGCCAAAGCGGCATACCGTGCGACGGGCTCCATATCGACGTCGACTTCCAGGACAACTATCGAACCTTCACGCACAGCGAAATCAAATTTCCCAACGCGGCGGCCCTGCTCGCGAAGCTCCACGCCCAGGGCTTCAAGTGCTCGACCAACATCACCCCCCTTCTAACGGACAATGGGATGGACGAAAAGGGCGATACGACCGTCTACTCGCAGCGCCAGGATATTCTGAAAATGGGAGGCCTGATCTACGGCACCTATGTCGGCCAGGGGCCCAGCGGTACCCTCTTTGTCGGCGGGGTGAATTACGGCATGAACTTCCACGGCTTCAATCCGTATCGATACCCGCCGCTGAAGCCGAACGAATATGGAAACACCGCGCTGCAGGCGTCGGGAAACTATCCGGACCTCGGCCGAGCGGACGTGCGCGAGGCCTGGGGCCGGCAATATGCCCATCTCATCCAGGACCTTGGGATGGACATGATCTGGCAGGATATGATGTGCCCGGCGCTGGATTCAACCAAGTTTCCCTACAACACCTTCCCGCTGACCCTGATGGTTCATGACGGCCTCGGCTATGCACCCAACGGCGCCTGCCACAACGCCTATGCACTGTTCCTGGCCAAGGCTACCTGGGAGGGCCTCCGAAGGCTCCGCCCCGACCGACGCAACTTCATCATCGCGCGCGGGGGCTTCGCCGGAATCCAGCGCTACTGCGCGCTCTGGACCGGAGACTCCGCGTCGAGTTGGGACTTTCTCGCAATCAACCTACCCGAGGTCCTGAACCTCGGGCTCTCCGGAGTACCCCTCTCGGGCTGCGATATCGGCGGCTTCGCGAAAGGCTCGGCCAGCGTCGGCGAATCGATCTACGGCCCCGGCTTCGTCCATGGGGGCGTCACGAACTACGAGCTACTGACGCGGTGGATGCACCTCGGCGCGTTCCTCCCCTGGTATCGCAACCATTATGACGGATACAACAAGCAGTTCCAGGAGCCCTACAACTACGGCGAACCGGTGCCGACACACTGTCGTAAATACGTCGAGCTCCGCTACCGCATGTTGCAGATCCACTACGACGCCGTTTACGAATGGACGCAGACCGGTATGCCGCCCGCGCGCGCTCTCTTCCTGAACGATCCCTCGGATCTCCAGGTCTACAACCATCTCGGCGATCAGTTTTTCGTCGGACGCGACTTTTTGGTCGCCCCGATTTTGTTCCCAGCCCAACAACAGAATCCTCCGATCGCGACGCGCAGCGTCTACCTCCCCAACACGGCTGCGTGGTACGCTTTCAAGGACAATATGGCGCCGCTTGACACGGCTGTCCCTGCGGGCACCCACATCCCAAACTGGGAGGCGGGCCTGGATCAAGTGCCGATCTATATCCGCGCCGGAGCGATCCTGCCGATGCGCTCGCGGGTCGAACAGTACGTCGGGCAACTGTCCGAGAATCCGCTCGAGATCACCGTCTATCCCGGCCCCGACCGCGATTACACGATCTATCTCGATGATGGGATCACTACCCGCGCGGAGAACAACGGGGAGTACAGAACAACGCGAATCCGCCAGACCTCTCAGGGTACCGCCCGGACAATCGCGATCCAACGCCTGATCAATTCCTATACCCCTCCGGAGCGGTATATGCTCGTCCGGATCCTCTACGATCCCACCGCTCCGAGCCTGCCCGCATCGGTCTCGGTGAACGGCGACGCGCTGCCCGAAGTCGGAAGCGTCGGCCAGCTCGCCCATCGGGCGGGAGATGCGTTCGCTCAGGATCCCGGCACGCGATCGCTCATCGTCAAGGTCATGGATGACCGCCCCTCCATAAGGATCGCAGTCGGTCCGACTGAAGGCGAAGATAACATGAGAGATTCATTCGACAAGGAGTTCGATTCGCCATGATCCCGCGTCCCTTCGCCAACCTGCCACCCCGCATCACCTTCACGGCGGACTTCCACGAGCTGGTCCGGGGCAATCTACAACCGGGGCAAACCGTGACCTTGCGCTACGATCCGAGGCGAATCGTGCCTGCGGGCGAGCACTACGTCTTCGGCGACCCCACCCACCGAATCACCGCGCACCTTCTCTTTCCGCCGACCGGCGTCGTCGCCGCGGCTTTGCTGAGCTCCCCGTCCGGAATGCTGAACTCTCCCGACTATGACGAGACCGGCGACGGAAGCGTACTCGTCGGCCACGTCGTCATTCCCGCGGGGGCACGCGAACTGGTCGCTTGGTTCGAATACGAAAGCCCCCACGGAGCGAAACACTACGACAGCGACTTCGGCCATAATTTCCATTTCGGGTTTGCGTCGTTGCAGGTCGAACTGCTTCAAGCGGACGTTCGCGAGGGGCTTTTGACAGCACAGGTCGCCGCGTCACCCGAGGTCGATCGGCTTGTCCTACACTGGCGCATCGTGGGGCAAGAGTCCGCCGGGCCGAAGGACGTCGACCTCGTACGAACCGATCGCCGCAATGAAGCCGGCTGGCCGATTTGGAAGATGGGGCAGATCGAAGTCCCCGAAAACGCGGTCGTAAGACTCAAACTTTATTACTGGATCGACGGCGAACGCTACAAGGATGACAACGACGGCCTCTATTATTCGACGGGCCGGATGGAGGAAGTCGTCCCGCCTCCTCCAGCCGAGCTTGCGACCGCGCTCCGGGAGTGGACCACGAGGCTATCGGCCCGCTTCTAACCCTGACTGTATAACTCCCGAGACCATGACTGTAGCGGCTGGAAACAGCATGCAGACGCGTTTTGGTCCGTTGGTTCCCTCTCAGTAGACAGAGAGAGCCCGCTTGGCCGGGCAAGCAAAGAGCGGCGGAAGATCAATCTTTTGGAGTAGAGCGGGGAGATCGGGGCGAGGAGCCCGAGCAAGCGCCGTTCTTTTACAGAAGTCGGACCAAGGGGATCCCTGGGAGGCGGCAGAGCACCTTGGGGAATTCTTCGGCGGAGCCCGTGGCCGCTGATTCGGCGCCCGATCGCGTTTCGTTTACAAGACTGCGGCGATGGAATAGAAAAAAAAGAACGGAGCCGCACCGCGAGTCGAACGGCCCGGCCCCGCAGGAAGCTCCGAAGGGTGCGCGCATCCGTTTCCCTGCGAGGCACGGACCGATGAGAAAGAAGGTGCCCATGCAGACTCTGCTCGTCGTGATCACCACCGGGAAGGAAGCCTTTCCACGGGTCAATTCCCTGCTCCACATGACGCAAATCTTGGCCGAACAGCCAGAGACCGCAGTCGAGCTTCTCCTGCTCGGTCCCGGCGTCGAGTTGCTCCGCGCCAATCAGAAGTCGACCCCGATGATTGCGGATGCGCTCGATCGGTTGCGTGAAGCGGAGGTCGACATCGTCGCCTGTCAGGTCTCCCTGGAAGCCTACGGCGTTGCATTGGACCAGATGCTGCCCGCGAGGCTCGTCAAGGGAGCCGTAGAGATTCGCCAATGTCTCGGTCAAGGGGCGACGGTTCTTTCCTTTTAAAAAACGGCGCGGCCTCGGTTTCCTTTTGGAGAAAGAGTTTCGTCGTCTGCTTCGCCGATCCCGGAAACTCGGGGAGGGAGGCGCTTATTCCATCACCAAGACCTGCTTCCGGCGAGATTGCCCGGGGAGGGCCGCCCGGTAGGCCTCCGGAGCTTGGGCAAAGGGCCAAAGCCGAATCGGAGGGGGACGGAAGACGCCCGCCTCGAATCCAGGCCGGAGCTCCCGCAAGATCTCCACGATCGCCTCGCCGCACAGACTCATACTATCGACTCCCGTCAGAATCTGCTCCCGGTGATAGAAGTCGACCAGGTTGAAGCATACGACCGGAGGGTCGCTGGCGATCGCGATGTAGCGGCCGCGCCGCCGAAGTGCGCGCAAGCCCCGGGGAAAGAGCGCTCCCCCGACTGCATCCAGGACCAGATCCGCGCCCTTTCCGCCGGTCATCGCGAGAACCTCTTCTTCCCAACTCCCAATCGTCGTGAGAAGAACCGCGTCGGCTCCCGAAGGATTTTCCTCGCGGCGAGCGGCCCCGAGGACGCGCGCCTCTCGTGCGTGGGCGATTTGCGTCGCCGCCTGTCCGACCGCCCCCGTGCTGCCGATCACCAGCAGGGTTTCCCCTCGCTCGATCCTTCCCGAAACGACGAGGGCCTGCCAGGCCGTCAGGTAGGGGACGCCGATCGCGGCCGCTTCCTCCATGCGCAGATTGGTGGGTTTCGGGCCCACCCAGCGGGAGGGGATCACGAGATACTCCCGGTGCGCCCCGTCTCTCTCCACCCCGAAGCCCGGCCCGCTGCCCCAAACCTCTTCCCCCTCGCGCCCTTCCCCCGCGACGATCGTTCCCGCAAAATCTCGACCGGGGATCCTGGGTGTGCGCGTGCCGAAGCGGCCGGCCAAATTCTTCCAATCGCTCGGATGAATCGCCGAAGCCCGAACCCGGACAAGCACTTCCCCCGGACCGGGCCGAGGCCGAAGCATCCGCACCCGGCTCAATACCTCCGGCCCCCCATACCGCTCGAAGCGCCATCCCTCCATCCAGGTCGGGTTTTCCAATCCGCTTCCTCCTCTTTTCGAGCGCCCTGCTCGGACGTGGAGCATCCTTTGCGGATTTCCGTCCCCCCGGCTCCATCCCCGAACCGCGAACCTCCTCATGGCGAAAGCCAGAGGCTCGCGCGCCCGGCTCAGTCATCGCCCGATCGTTCCGGATGCGCCTTCGGCCAGTGGCCCCGGAACCAACCGGCGGCCAGGCGGGCGACCTCCTCGAGCGCGCCCGGCTCCTCGAAGAGATGGGTCGCTGCCGGCACCACAGCCAATACCTTTTCGCAGCGGAGCTCCCGCAGCGCCTCTTGATTGAGGCGGAGGACCAGGCGATCGGCTCCCCCCACGATCAGCAGGGTGGGGCTTCGTACCTGGGATAAGGCCGATCCGGCGAGATCGGGCCTGCCTCCTCGGGAGACGACGGCGGAGATTTCCGATCCCTGCCGGGCCGCCGCCACGAGCGCCGCTCCGCCGCCCGTGCTCGAGCCGAAATAGCCGAGAGCCGATCCGCGTTCCCCGAGATGGTTCCGCAACCAACGAGCCGCACCGATCAGCCGTCCAGCGAGGAAGTCGATATCAAAGCGGAGAGCGGCCGTCTGCTCGTCTTCCTCTTCCTCCTCGGGCGTGAACAAGTCGAAGAGAAGGGTGCCCGAGCCGTTTTGTTGGAGGAAGCGGGCGACGAACCGGTTCCGGGGGCTCAAACGGCTCGATCCGCTGCCGTGCGCAAAGAGGACGATCCCTCCGGCGTCGGGCGGCACTTCCAGAGTCCCGGGCAAAAGCACCTCGTCGATCCCGACCTCGACCTCTTCTTTCCACCCTTCCTTTTTTTTCATAGGGAAAGAGAATGGGAAGCAGCCCTTCCTCAGATACCCTACCTCTTGGCTCTTCCCGCCGCAACGCTCTTCCGGCTTTCCCGAGGCTTGCGCCTTCCCGGAGCCATCCCGTAGTCTATTCGCCAACCGGCGCGGGAAGCCGGTGCCTCTGCGGCCACGCAATGGCCGGCCCGGATCGAAAATGCACCACGAACAGGATTCTTCCTCATGAGCCAAACACCCCTCACTCCCACCGTGCTCGTCATCTTCGGAGCGGCAGGCGATCTCGCCTGGCGCAAGCTCGTTCCCGCTCTTTACTGTCTTTCTGCGGAGGGATGGCTTCCGGAAAAGTTCGCGGTCATCGGCGTTGACCGGAAAGAGATGGCCAAGGAGGAGTACCTCCGCCACCTCCGAACAGGAGTGGAATCCTTCTGTCGCCGTAAGCTCGACGACGCCTCCTGGACGTCCTTTACCTCCTCGCTGGTCCAATACCATTGTGGCGACCTCTCCCATCCCGATACCTTCGGGGTCTTGGCCAAGGCGATCGAAGAGCTGCGCCAGCAGTGGGGAGGAGTCGCCAATCCCGTCTTTTATCTGGCGACCGCTCCCTCGCTGATCGAGCCAATCGCCCAGGGGTTGGGGAAGGTCGGACTGGGCAAGCGGGTTCCCGGGAGTCGGATTGTGGTGGAGAAGCCCTTCGGGAGGGATCTCGCCTCCGCCCAGACTCTCAACCGGTCGCTCGGTGAAGTTTTCGAGGAGAAGCAGATCTTCCGGATCGACCACTACCTCGGCAAGGAGACCGTCCAGAACATCCTCGCGCTCCGCTTCGGGAACGCGTGGTTCGAGCCGATCTGGGATCGCCGGTATATCGACTACGTGCAGATCACCGTCGCGGAAACGATCGGGGTCGAGCAGCGGGGCGGCTATTACGAGCGGGCCGGAGCACTGCGCGACATGGTCCAGAACCATCTCTTCCAGCTCCTCTGCACGGTCGCAATGGAGCCGCCAGTCTCGTTCGACGCGGAGGAGGTTCGCAACAAGAAGACCGACGTTCTCCATGCGATTCGCCCTTTTCCTACCGAAGCGGTCCACCGGCTCGCTGTGCGCGGCCAATACGGAGCGGGCTGGGTGCGCGGGGAGCGCGTTCCCGCCTACCGGAACGAGCCCAACGTCTCCCCCGACTCCCGTGTGGAGACCTTCGTCGCCCTGAAGGTCTTCGTCGATAACTGGCGCTGGCAGGATGTTCCCTTCTACCTGCGCACGGGCAAACGGATGGCGCAGCGCATATCCCAGATCGTAATCAGCCTTCGGCCCGTGCCGCACCAAGCCTTTCCGGAGATCGCGGTCGACCAGTGGCATCCCAATCGGATGATCCTCAACATCCAGCCGCAGGAGAGCATCCTCCTCAACTTCCAAGCCAAGCGGCCGGGACCCACGATCCGATTGAGCCCGGTCGACCTCCGCTTTTCCTACCGTGATGCCTTCAAGAGCGAAACCCCGGAAGCCTACGAGACGCTGCTGCGGGACGTCATTCTCGGGGACGGTACCCTCTTCATGCGCGCCGATCAGGTCGAGGCGGCTTGGTCGCTGGTCGATCCGATCTTGCAAGTCTGGGAATCCAATCCGCCCACTGACTTCCCCAACTATTCGGCCGGGAGCTGGGGACCGGAAGCGGCGCAGGTGCTCATCGCCCGCGACGGACGGAGCTGGTTCGAAAGCCCGGAAGACGGCGAATGAGGAACGAGCCGCCTACCGCCTCTGCTGCTGCCGCGCAAGCGTGCGGAGCCGCAGGGCCTGGAGACGGATGAAGCCCGTCGCATCGCGCGGATCATAGGCTCCCTGGTCGGCCTCCATGGTCGCAAGCTTCGGATGGTAGAGGGAGTGGGGGCTCCTGCGCCCCAGGGTCTGGAGAGTCCCTTTGAAGAGCTTTAGCCGGACGGTGCCGGTCACAAACTTTTGGCTCTGCTCGACGGCGGCTTGGAGGAACTCCCGCTCCGGCGAAAACCAGAACCCGTAGTAGACCAGCTCCCCGTAGCGCGGCAAAAGAGAGTCCCGCAAATGGAGGACCTCCCGGTCGAGCGTCAAGGTCTCGATCTGGCGGTGGCCGAAGCGGAGGATCGTCCCTCCGGGACATTCGTAGACGCCGCGCGACTTCATGCCGACGAAGCGGTTCTCGACGATGTCGACCCGGCCGATCCCGTGTCTGCCTCCGATCTCGTTGAGGGCGCTCAGGACCGCTGCGGGAGAAAGGCTCTGCCCGTTGATCGCGACGCAATTCCCCGCCTCGAAGTCTAGATCGACGATTTCCGCCTCGTCGGGGGCCTCCTCCGGGTCGGACGTCAGCCGGAAGAGGCCGGCGGGCGGTGGTTGCCAGGGATCCTCCAAGACTCCGCTCTCGTAGCTGATGTGAAAGAGGTTCCTGTCCATCGAGTAGGGCTTTGCGAGCGTGACCGGCACCGGAATCCCATGCTCTTCCGCGTAGCGGATCAGGTCGGCCCTCCCCGTAAACTCCCACTCCCGCCACGGGGCAATGACCTGCAGATCGGGGGCGAGAGCCGCAAAGGCGAGCTCGAAGCGCACCTGATCGTTCCCTTTCCCGGTTGCTCCGTGCGCCACGGCGTCGGCGCCGACCTCGCGCGCGATCTCGACCTGCCGTTTTGCGATCAGGGGACGCGCGATTGAAGTCCCCAGCAGGTATTGATCCTCGTAAACCGCCCCGGCCCGAATCATGGGAAAGACATAATCCCGGACGAACTCCTCCCGAAGGTCGGAGATCACACATCGGGAAGCCCCGGTGGCGCGCGCCTTCTCTTCCAGGCCGCTCAACTCCTCCGCCTGTCCGACGTCGGCGCAATAGGCGATGACCTCGGCGTGGTATTTCTCCGTCAACCATTTGAGGATCACGGAGGTGTCGAGTCCCCCCGAATAGGCCAAGACGATTTTCATAGAGGCTTCCAAGCGAAAGAGGCGGGCCGCGTCGAACTGAATCGCGTCGCCCTCAGGCGATCTCTCCGAAAGAGGATTGCTTTCCCTTGAGGACGGCTCGGAGCTTTTCCAAGGCGGCCTCCACGGTCAAGCCGTATTTCCTGCGCAACTGATCCACCTTGCCATGCTCGATGTAGTGATCTGGCCAGCCGATCCGGACGACCGGGACGGAGATCCCCATATCCGAGAGGGCCTCGAGCACGAGCGATCCGAAGCCGCCGGCCAGGACATGGTCCTCGATGGTCACGATCGCCTCGACGCTCCGCCCGAAAAACTCAAGGGTGCCTCTGTCGAGCGGCTTTACCGTCCGGGGGTTGATGACGGCACCCGAGATCCCCTCGGCTTCCAGTGCCTTCGCGAGCTCACGCGCCAGCGGAACCATCATTCCGAGCCCGAAAATGGCCACATCCCGCCCATGCTGCAGTACCTCGGCCCTGCCGATCGGGATCAGCTCTGGGAAGGGTTTCAAGGCCACCCCCGGACCAGCTCCGCGCGGATACCGGATCGCAACCGGGCCGGGATGGTGCATCGCCGTGAAGAGCATATCCGCCAGCTCGTCTTCGTCCTTCGGGTGGAGGAGCGTGATGTTGGGGACACATCGAAGGTAGGAGATATCGAAAAGGCCATGGTGGGTCGGCCCGTCGTCGCCGGAAAGACCCCCTCGGTCCATGCAGAAGACGACCGGGAGGTTCTGGAGGCAGACGTCGTGGACGATCTGATCATAGGCGCGCTGCAAGAAGGTCGAGTAGATCGCGCAAAAGGGCTTGAATCCCTTCGTGGCCAATCCGGCCGCGAAGAGGACCGCATGCTCCTCGGCGATTCCCGTGTCGAAATACCGATCGGGAAACTTCGGCTGGAAGCGGTCGAGCCCCGTCCCGTTGGGCATCGCCGCCGTGATCGCCACGACGTTGCGATTTTGGTCTGCGAGCTTGACCAACGTGTCGGCGAAGACTTGGGAGCAGGTCAAAGTCGAGCTCGGCGGCGTCTCCCCGGTCACGGGATGATAGGGGCCGAGCCCGTGGAACTTCTTCTGCTTTTCCAAGGCGGGAGGAAAGCCCCGTCCTTTTTGGGTCAGAACGTGGAGGAGCACCGGATGCTCCTGGTGCTTGAGAAATTCGAACATCGAAATCAGGATCTCGACATCGTGGCCGTCAACCGGCCCGTAATAGGTGAGGCCGAGCTCCTCGAAAATCACGCTCGGCAGGAGCAGGCTCTTGACCGCCTCCTCCGCCTTTCGCGCCGCCCGCAAGACGCCTTTGCCCGGGATCTTCTTGAGGAACTCCTCCGCCCGGTCCCGCAACCAGGCATAAGCCGGATGGCTGACAATGCGGCTCAGGTAGCTAGCGATCGCACCGACGTTCTTGTCGATCGACCACTCATTGTCGTTGAGGACGACGATCAGCCGATTGGTCTGTTCGCAGACATTGTTGAGCGCCTCGTAGGTCACGCCGCAGGTGAAGGCCGCATCCCCGCAGACCGCAATCACGTTTTCCTTTCCCCCGCGACGATCCCGGCCCACGGCCATGCCGAGGGCTGCCGAAAGAGCGGTCCCGGCGTGGCCCGCTCCGTAGCAGTCATGCTCGCTCTCCTCTCGGTTGAGAAAGCCGGATAGGCCGTTCGGCTGCCGAATCGTCGAAAAGCGGTCCCGACGTCCGGTCAAAAGCTTGTGCACGTAGCCCTGATGGCTCACGTCGAAGAGGAAATTGTCCTCGGGAGTCTGAAAGACGTAATGGAGAGCAATCGTCAGCTCGACCACCCCGAGGTTGGGCCCGAGGTGGCCGCCGTTCTTCGAGAGCACGGCGATCATCTCCTGGCGGATCTCTTCCGCTAGTTGGGGAAGCTCTGCGAGCGAAAGCTTCTTGAGATCCGCAGGCGAATCGATCCCATCGAGTAGTCGTGCCAAGGGCTACCTCTCCTTTTTGCTCTTCTTCGCTCAGCGGGGCGCGCCCGGCTCCTCTTCCCCCAAGTCGCCGGCCGTCGGTTCCCCTCCGTTGGCCCCTTGCGCCAAAACTGTGATTTTTTGTTCCGCGAGGGAGAGTTTGTCACTACAAATCTTCACGAGCTGCATCCCCTCCTCGTAGCGCTCCAGCAGTTCCTCCAGAGGGAGATCGCCGGACTCCATCCGAGCGACGATCTCCTGCAGCTTCCGAAACGCCTCCTCGAAGGTGAGCCCATTAGGGCTTTCGGTTTTCGCCATGGCAGAGCGCCCTATCCCCGGACTTCCGAAGCTTCCCGCCGCTCGAGCCGGAGCCTTTCGTCTCCGGAGAGAATCTCTTCCAGGCTCTTCCAACCGACCTCGTCGATCTCGTTAAAGAGGCGGAGGTAGATCGCTACGTCCCGTTGCGGAAATCGCGCCAGCAGTCCCTCCAGCGCGCTCCGGAGCCTTTCCGCCGAAGGCTCTTCCGGAAACGCCTCGACGACCCCCTGGCCATCGTGGGGGATTTCGAGCGCATCGAGCCAGGCGCAGAGCATCGGGGCTCGGCTCTGGACGAGCCA
>NZ_CABFUZ020000156.1 GCF_902143385.2 Methylacidimicrobium cyclopophantes | reverse complement strand
AGGCGGTCGCCCCTGCCGCAGCAGCTCTCCCGGCAGCCTCGGCTCCCCCCGTCGTCGAGGCGGCCCGACCCGCCCTTCGCGGAGCCATGGTCCGGCTGAGCGACTTCGGGACCGATGATGTGGCCTACCTGTCAATTCCCGACAGGCCTCCGGCCGCCGCGGTCGTATTGGTTCCCGGAATGTGGGGCTTGGACGACCGAATCAAGCTCTCCGCCGATCGACTCGCACGTCAAGGATTCGTCGCTCTCGCCGTCGATCTTTTTAACGGGCAGGTCCCGACCGATGCGCACATCGCCGCCGATTTGGAGCGCACCCTGCGCGGAGAGTCGTCCTTTCGCGTGATCCAGGCGGGCCTCCGATTCGTCCGGGAGAGCCCCCGGTTCCGAACCGATCGGGTGGCATTGATGGGTTGGGAGATCGGTGCGGGCTTTGTGCTCGAAACCCTTTTTACGACCAAGGGAATCGATGCGGCAGTTTTGTTCTACGGCCCGCTCGAGCTGGATCGCGGGAAGCTGGCGAAACTCAAGGTCCCGGTTTGCGGCATCTACGGCGATCATGATCCTACGATACCGAAGCAGGAGCTTCTCCAGTTCAGCAAGATCCTCGAAGAAGAGCATAAGCCCTTTGACTTGCATGTCTTTCCGGCCGGAGCCAGTTTTTCCGATCCCCGAAGTCCGGGCTACGATCCGGTGAGCGCGGAGGCGGCGTGGAACATTGCGGCAAACTTCCTCGACCGCCACCTTGCCGGCGAAAGCAAAAAAGAGGGCGGTTGGCTCGATCTCTTCCGGGTCAGCGAAAAGAGATGACCGAGCGGCTTCCTTCCGCGTCCGGCGGGGCGCAGGGGCGATGGCGCCTCCTCCGGCACGGCCCCGGAGGACGGGCTTGGAATATGGCCGTCGACGAAGCCTTGCTTCGATCGTCTGCCCATCCTCTCCTTCGAATCTACGCGTGGGAAGAAAGCGCCGTAAGCATCGGCTACTTTCAGAGTTGGAAGGAAGTTCCGGAGGGAAGGGCCTTTGTTCGGCGGTGGACCGGAGGTGGACTGGTCGACCATGCCGCCGACCTAACCTATACGGTGATCGTTCCCGGGGACCATCCAATGGCCCGGCTCTCGACTCTCGATGCCTACCGCATTTTCCATACCGCCGTCTGCCAGGCGCTCTTTTCCGTCGGGATTCGAGCCGGACTGGCTCCGGAGAGCGACCCGCGTCCGTCCGCACGATGCTTTGTCCGCGCGGTCCGCTTCGATGTGATGGCAGCGGGAAGGAAAGTGGCCGGGGCTGCCCAACGGCGCACCCGGGAAGGGCTGCTCCATCAGGGGAGCATCCTTTGGACGGAAGCGGCCGGACGCTCCCGGATCGCTTCCGCGCTGCCCGAAGGATTTTCCCGCTCCCTGGCGGTGGAACTCGTTGCGGATGAGCTCGGCGTCGAGGAGCGACAGCTTGCGGAGCGGCTCGAGCGCGAGAGATATGCGACCGACCGGTGGAATCGACAGAGGTGACAAGCCCAGCTCTCCCGGAACGGGAAAGCCGTCAATGCAGGATCTTCTTGGGATCCACCGCCTTCCATCCGAAGGCCTCGGCAACGCCCGGACAGGTTACCTCTCCGGCCATCGTGTTGATCGCCGAAAGGAGCTCTGGATTCGTTTCCGTGGCGGCGATGCCCGCCGAAGCGAGGGTGAGGACCCAGGGAAGGGTCGCATTGGTGAGGGCAAAGGTGGAAGTGCGAGGAACTGCGGAGGGGATGTTGCCCACCGCGTAATGGAGAATTCCGTCTACGGAAAAGACCGGATCGTCATGGGTCGTAGGATGCGTCACGGTTTCGACGCAGCCGCCCTGATCGATGGAAATGTCCATTACGACCGATCCTCGCCTCATCTGCTGAATCATCTCTCGGGAAATCACCTTCGGAGCTCGAGCTCCGGGGACGAGAACCGCTCCGATCGCCAGATCCGCTCGCTGGAGCTCTTCTTCCAAATAATATGGCGTGACCACGGCGGTTCGAATCCGGCCTCCGAAAAGGTCGTCGAGAAAGCGCAGGCGAACCGAGCTCTGATCGAAGAGTAGCACTTCCGCTCCCATGCCCGAGGCGATACGCGCCGCCTGCGTGCCGACGGTTCCGCCTCCGACGACCACGACTCGCCCCGGAGGAACGCCGGGCACTCCCCCGAGGAGGATTCCGGAGCCTCCCTGCGCGTTTTCCAAAAAATGCGCTCCCGCTTGGACGGCCACCCTTCCCGCTACTTCACTCATGGGGATGAGCAAGGGTAAGCTCCCGTCGGGAAGCTGGAGGGTTTCGTAGGCGAGGGCGGTCACTCCCTGAGAAACCATCGTCTCGGTGAGAGAGCGATTGGCGGCAAGATGCAGATAGGAAAAGAGAAGGAGCCCCTTGCGGAAAAACGCGACCTCCGATTCGACCGGTTCCTTGACCTTCACCACGAGATCCGCCCGCCAGCACTCCTCCCAGCTGCCGATCCTGGCCCCCGCCCGGGTATATTCCGTATCGGAAAAGCCGCTCACCAACCCCGCCTCCGTTTCTACGGTGACGAGGTGGCCCGCCTGCACCAGGGTGTGAGCCCCTGCGGGAGTGAGGGCGACTCGATTTTCTCCCGTCTTTCTCTCCTTTGGAACGCCGATGCGCATATTGCGGTCCTTTCGATGGACGGCAACAAAGCAGGCCGGAAGCATGCCGACAAGTTTTTTTGCCGCTCGGCTCCCGAACGGCGCGATCGGCACGGGACGCGCGGCTTGCCTTCGGAGGAGAGAGTTGCTCAGGATGAGCGCATCGTGATTGCAATCCTGATAGGCACGAATCGCTTGGGAAGCCGGACGAGGCTTGTCGGAGCGCAACTGATCCGTCTCTACGCCGAGCTCGGGCAGGAAGTGCATCCCATCGACCTGGGACTCTTGTCGGCCGAAGTGGGGAGTCCGTCGGCCTACGGCAAGAGACCGGCGGAAGTCGGCTGCTTTGCCCACCTACTGGAGGCGGCGCGGGGGATCGTCCTCGCGCTTCCGGAATACAACGGGAGCTTTCCGGGGATCCTCAAGCTCTTCTTCGACCTTCTGCCGCATCCGAGCCCATTGGAAGGCAAACCGATCTGCCTGGTCGGCGTGGCACGCGGCCGCTTCGGGGGCCTGCGTGCGGTCGAGCAGATGCAGAACCATCTGCTCTATCGGAGGGCCCATCTCTATCCCTATCCGGTCCTCCTCTCCGACATCGATCTTCTCTTGGGGAAAACCGGCAGGATCGAAGCGCCCGATGTTGCAAAACGCTTGCGCGAGCAGGCGGAAGGCTTCTTGCGTTTCGCCGCCCGGCTTCTTCCGGAGTCGGGAGCTTCCAAGGAAGCTCGTTCGGTTCCGTAAGGATTCAGTCGGCGAGCTGGCGGTAGAGCTCCTCATAGGCTGCCGCGCTCCGGTCCCAGGAAAACTCCTGGCGCATAGCCGCTTGACGCATTGCCCGAAGGGATGGGGGATCGCGGTAGACGGTTTTGGCTCTCTTCACGGCATCGGCGAAGGCGCTCGCGGTGGGAGCTTGGAAGAGAAAACCTGTTCCTTGTCTGGTCTCCGGATCCCAAGGGAGGATCGTGTCGGCCAACCCCCCGGTCTCGTGGGCGATCGGAAGAGTCCCATAGCGAAGCGCGTGAAGTTGGGTGAGCCCGCACGGTTCGAAGAGGGAAGGCATGAGAAGAAAGTCGGCCGCCGCCGTGAGGAGATGCGCAAAAGCCTCGTCGAAGCCGATGCGGACCTGGATCCGATCGGGAAGCTCCCGGGCGAGATTGCGCAGTCTCTCCTGCAGTTCGGGATCGCCCTCTCCGAGGACGACCAGCCGGCCTTCTTCCTTCATGAGCTCATCGCGGATTTCCAAAAGGAGGGGGATTCCTTTTTGTTCGGTCAGTCGGGAAATCGCGCAGAAGAGAGGGGTGCGAAAAGGGGCCCACCCAAGCTGCTTCGCCAGCAGATCCTTGGCGTGCTGCTTTCCGCTCAGGTTGGACGCGGAATAGGGAACGGGCAGAGCCGGGTCGTTGCGAGGATCCCATCGGCTGTAATCCGCACCGTTGAGAATGCCGGTGAGCTTATATTTCCGCAGCCGCAGGACATCGGCGAGCCCGCACCCGAATTCCTCCGTTTGGATCTCTTGGGCATAGCGCGGGCTCACCGTCGTCAGACGATCGGCGAAGACGATGGCTGCCTTCAGGCAGTTGATGTGCTGGTGAAACTCGATTCCCGCCGGAGAAAAATAATCGGGCGGCAGATTGGTCAGAGGAAAGTCCAACCCCCAAAAGTGCCCCTGGTACGCGAGATTGTGAATCGTAAAGACCGTTCGAAAGGGGAGATGGCCGGCACGAATATAAGCCGGCACGAGGCCGGTATGCCAATCATGGAGGTGGAGGATCTGCGGCGCCGGTCGAATATGTTGGGCGAGCAGAGGAATGATCTTCGAAAAGAAAAAGAAGCGGCTCGCATTGTCGGCGTAGTCCTTCCCCGGCGGGCCGTAAAGGTAGGTGCGGTCGAAAAATTCGTCCTTTTCCACCAAAAAGAGTCGAATGTCCCGGTCTGTCCGACCTTCCCAAATCCGGGCGCTCTGGGTGCCGGTGCCCAAGGGTGCATGCAGCACGAGATCGGTGGGTCTGAGTCCCGGAAGGGTTTCCCGGATCGACCGGAAGAGGGGAAGCACGCAAGCAACGGAATGGCCCCGATGGCGCAACGCGGCGGGGAGAGCGGCCAACACGTCGGCCAGCCCGCCCGTCTTCGCATAGGGTGAAAGCTCGGTTGCGGCAAAGAGGAGATTCATCTCAAGTCAGGAATTCGCGAGGAGGGGGCCGGAAGGCTCGCCGATTTCGGTTTGCACGAGTGAGGACTTGAAGATAGTTTGTTTTTGGATAAAAAGCTCGAATCGAAATGTCAAAGGCTTGCGCCTTGGCTCGGCGGATTCGTCATCGTCGTTTTCCTGTCTTGTTTTGTGCCGCGGGGCCGATCGGGGATTTCCCGTTACTCTGTTGCGGAGGATCTAACGCGGCGAAGTGATGACACGAGAAACGCTTGCATTCGATGGACCGAGGGACGTAGCCGCCATCCTCGGAAATGAGTCGAAGAATGTGCGCATTCTCGAGGAAGCCTTTTCGGTGAAGGTGACCACCCGCGAAGGATGGGTGCGCATCGAGGGCGACGCCGATGGGGTCGCGAAGGCGAGGCAAGCCTTCCGCCAGCTCGAAGATGCCCGCCATCGGGGTGTGAATATCGGGAAACGGGAGCTGCGATATACCGTGGATGCCGTAGGACGAGGGGAGGGGATCGACCTGGCGACTCTTTACAAGGAGGGCCTGCGTCCTTCGACCAACGGGGCGTCGATCGTCGCCCGCACTCCCGGCCAACGAGCCTACCTGGAAGCGCTGCGCAGCCACGAGCTCGTCTTCGGCGTCGGCCCGGCGGGAACCGGCAAGACCTACTTGGCGGTCGCCGCGGCGGTAGCGGCGCATCGGGCGCAAGAGGTGCAACGGATCGTCCTCACGCGGCCTGCTGTCGAGGCGGGCGAGGCCTTGGGCTTTCTTCCGGGACAGTTGGAAGAGAAGGTCTTCCCCTATCTGCGGCCTCTTTACGACGCCCTGGAGGAGATGCTTCCTCCCGAAGAGCTGCAGCGGTACCTGAGCCGCGGCTGGATCGAGATCGCACCCCTCGCTTTCATGCGAGGCAGAACCCTCTCTCACTGCTTCGTGATCTTGGATGAGGCCCAAAATACGACCCCCGAGCAGATGTTCATGCTTTTAACCCGCATGGGTCCTGATTCTCGTTGCGTGGTCACCGGAGACCCGACGCAAATCGACCTCCCCCGCGGTCGTCATTCGGGTTTGCTCGAGGCGATCTCGGTGCTGCAAGGCCAGCGAGGGATCTCCATCTGCGAGCTCACGGAAGGGGATGTCCTCCGCCACGATCTCGTGAGGAGGATCTTGGAAGCGTACCGCACCCATCGGGAGCGGGGGAGACGGCGAGCGGATCAATGAGCTTTTGGGATCGCTGGCAATTGGTGCGCAAGGGATTGGCCTGCGGTCGATCCCGACGGGGGACGAGTTGTCCCAAATGGCGGGAGAAGTTGGAAAAGGAGAAAGGAGTCCGCGTCCTCATCTTCCTGCTCTTCACGCTTCTCTGCGTCGTCTGCGGGACCTGGTCCCATGCCCATCCCACCTATGCGGTCGTCTTGCTGACGACCGTCCTGGCGGCGGGGATTTTCATCCCGATGCGAATCGGGCTTCCGGAGCTCTTCGAGAGCAATTCGAAGCTCGCGCTGGTCTTGATAGCCGTTCTAATCAACCTGTTTGTCGGCAAGGGAATCTATCTATGGTCGATGCATCAGCCGGGGGGAGAATTTCGTGCGCTCTATTTCTATGTTCCCACCGCGTTCGCTCCCCTGCTGACGACCTCGCTTCTCGGAGCGTTTCCCGGTCTCTTTACGGTATTTGCTTCCTCCCTTTTCAGCGCGGTCTTGATCAACCAGAGCATTCCGCTTCTGGTGAACAATCTCGTCTCGGGCTTCGTGGGCGTCTACATGACCCAGCGGGTTCGCCGTCGGAGGGATCTCATTCAAGCGGGAATGGCGGTGGGGGCCGTCAGCCTCGTCTGCGCCGTGGCCTTTGGCTATGTCGGGGAAACGGAGAGCGAGGTCTTGATCGAGCAGGGCGCTTGGAGCGTGGTTCTCGGCCTACTCACCGGCGTCTTCGTAAACGCGATTCTCCCCTTCATGGAAGAAGTCTTCTGCGTCAACACGGACTTTACATGGCTCGAGCTTTCCGATTTGAACCATCCTTTGCTCCGGCGCCTTGCAGCCGAGGCTCCGGGAACCTATCACCACAGCCTCATGGTGGCGAATCTTGCGGAAGCGGCGGCGCAGACCATAGGGGCCAATTCGGCACTCTGCCGCGTCATGGCCTACTTCCATGATATCGGGAAGCTCGTCAATCCCCAGTATTTCGCCGAAAACATGGACGGAGGGGAAAATCCGCACGACAGGCTCTCTCCGTCGTTGAGCGCTCTTGTGATTCTCTCCCATGTAAAGGACGGCGTAGAGCTCGCCCAGCGCTACCATTTGAAGCGCCCCATCATCGATGGTATCGAGCAGCACCATGGAGATTCCCTGGTTTATTATTTTTATCACCGGGCGCTGCGGACGATCGAAGACTGTAAGGCGGGCGTGCGCATCTTAGGAGCTTCGGAAAAAGACGTGCCGGGATTCGACGAGAGCCAGTTTCGGTATCCGGGTCCTAAGCCGCAGACGCGGGAAACCGGAATCCTCATGCTCGCCGACGTCGTCGAAAGCGCCTCCCGCAGTTTGGAGCGGCCGACCGCGCAACGGATCGAGCAGATGGTGCATGAGCTGGTGTTGCGGAAGCTCAGCAGCCACCAGTTGGACGAATGTGATCTCACGCTCAAGGAGTTGCGCTCGATCGAAGGAAGCCTGAGCTTTACCTTGAAGACGATGTTGCATAGTCGTCTTCGCTATCCGCAGAAGGAAAGAGATGGTTCCGAAGCTCGAACTCTTCAACCGGCAACGTCAGGTACGCCTCTCTCGGCGAGCCTTGCTGCTCCGATGGGAAATGGCTCTTCGACAGATCCGGGTCCGGGGAAAACCATTTCCGCCGGGCATTGAGCTCTCTCTGGTCTCTCCCCGGGCGATGGCGGCATTGCACCTCAAGTTGCTTCGGGAACCAGGGCCGACCGACGTTCTCTCCTTTGATTATGGAGAAGTGATCGTCTGCCCTTGGGTCGCCGAAAAGGAGGCGCCGCGCCACAGCCTGACTACGGAGGAGGAAGTACTCCTCTACGGAATTCATGGGTTTCTCCACCTGGCCGGATGGAACGATCAGGAAGCGGACGATCGGCGGGGAATGGAGGCGGAACAGAGCCGCGTCTTTGCTCTCGCACGGGCGGCCGGCACTGCTTTCCGCGGAAGAAATTCCTTACGGGATCGGTGAACGATGGATCGGGAGCGCCAGACCGAAGGGATCCTTTTGCGCCGCCATTCCTACTCCGAGAGCAGTTGGATTCTCGGCTGGATGACTCGGGACTTGGGATGGATCCAGGCCTTGGCGAAGGGGGCGAAACGATCCTCAAGCCCGTTGCGTTCGCCGCTCGATCTCTTTTACCTCTGCGAGATCGCCGTGCTCGTCCCTCGGACGGGAGATCTCCATCTCTTCCAGGAGGCGCGGGTCAAAAATCCTTTTCTCTCGCTTCGCAGGGACTGGGCCACCTTCTCCTGCGCACAATATTTCGGCGAGCTGGCCGGCGCTTCCGTGGAGCGGGGTTCTCCTTTCCCCGAGCTCTACGAGCTGTTGCGCAAGGCGCTCACCTATTTGGAAACGCATCCGCCTTCCCTGATCTTGCTGGAGCGCTATGAACGCAGACTTTTGGAAGCGAGCGGGATGCGAGGGGGCGATCTCGGTGCGCTGGGTGACCTCTTGGGCGGCGGTGCTTCGCGGATTTTCTCAACGAGGAAGCGTCTGCGAGAAGCGATCCATGCCGGATAGGCAGCCGATCCCTCGGCGGGATGCTTGTTACTCCGCCTCGGTGAGGGCGATCTCCCGAACCTTGCGAAAATCGATTTTGCCCAGAGGGGTCTTGGGGATCTCTTCCCGCACGATCACCCTTCGCGGGCTCCACAGCGCGGAGAGCCCTTGTGCGGCCAGCTTCCGTCGGAGGGCCCAGGTGGCCAGCGGTCGATTGGATAGAAGGACGAGTTCCTCTCCTCGCTTCCCATGGGGGATGCCCACGACGGCGACTTCGAAGCCTTCCCCGAATTCCGGGCCGAAAGCGCGGAGGATGGCTTCTTCCACCGTTCCGTGCGGCACCATCTCTCCAGCGAGCTTGGAAAACCGGCTGATTCGCCCTTCGATCTGGAGAAAGCCTTCGTCATTTACGCGTCCGACATCCCCGCTCAAGAGCCAGCCGGCCGAGAGCGCCCCCTGGGTCCGGAGCGGATCGTCGAGATAGCCTCCGAAAATATTGGCCCCTCGAAAGCAGAGAATGCCTCGCTCCGAGAGAGGAAGATCTGCGCCGCTCTCGGTATGGCGGACGCGCACGCTGATCCCCGGGGCGATTCGACCGACCGTTCCAGGTCGATTCCTCGCACTGTATGGTGGCGTGCCGGCCGGGTAACGGAGATCCATGAGGTTGGTGGAAATGACCGGAGAGGCTTCGGTGAGCCCGTAACCTTCGCAGACCGGGGCGCCGAATTTGGCTTCGAATTCCGCGCTCAACGCCTGCGGCAGCTTCTCAGATCCGACGATCACGAGGCGGAGGCTTTGCAGCTGGTTGGGTTCGGCCTTCCGCAGCAGGGTTCGAAGGAAAGTGGGTGCGGTGATGAGGAGGTCGATCCGGTATGCTTCGATCAATTGGGCGAGCTTCTCCGCCTCCATCGGACTCACATAGGTGATCGCCTGCGGACCGCCCAGGAGAGGCCACCAGAGGGTAGCCGTCGCCCCGAAACTGTGGAAGACCGGCAGGCAGGCCAAGATCCGAGCAATCCGGATTTGACCGAGAATCGCCTCAATTTGACCGACGTTGGCTAACAGATTCCGGTGGGAGAGAGGGACACCCTTGGGATCTCCCGCCGTGCCGCTCGTGAAAAGAAGGGTCGCTTCCCGATCTCCGCCGCGGGTGGGAATTCCCGCCAGCCGAATTGCCAGCTTGGTCGGGAAATAGGCGGCGATAAGGAGATCCCGGAGGAAAGAGAGACGGGAAAAGCCGGCCAAGAGTGTGCGCAGATCGACCGTTCGGTCCGTCCACGGAAAGTCCACGAGCTTCGCCCGTAGCGCATCCGCCGTGAGGATCGTTCGGAGTCCGGCATTTCGGATGGCCACTCCATTCATCGCCCGTCCGGCCGTAAAATTGAGGTTGACCGGCGTCTTGCCCGCGAAGAGACAGGCGACGTTGGCGACCGCGGCCCCGATCCCATGCGGCAGAACGAGACCGACGCGCGCTTCGGGAACGGAGCGACGCAGCCATCGAGCGAGCCGTAGGCCGGCGGCCAGGATCTTCGCGCCGGTCAGCTCGCGTCCCTCTTGGAATCCGTCGGTCAGCACGACGCGCGAACGCGCGCGGCGCAGCGCCAAAAAGCAGGCCGCCCCAAGGTGTCCTTCGATCTCCGGGCGGCTCGAGAGCGCCCGTTCTCCGAGATCATACCAGCTTTTGACGAGCCAATCGAGAGAGGGAGTCGGCACCGGGCAGGGGGGACCCACGTAAACCAAAGACGACTCCTTGCTGCCGCCTTTGGACAGGGACCAGCGACGGAAGAGGCGAACCCACAAAAGGTCGATCCATGCGGGGCAAACCGTTCCGGAATATCCGCCGAACACTTTTTGGAAGACCGGATTCGGGGGATGGGTCGTGTGATCCGGGTCCGCCCGGATCTCCTCCATCAAGGCCACGACCTGTCCGGACTCCGTGCGTTCGCGGAGCCAGCCCGTGATCGAGGCAGCTTCTTCTTCGCCGAAGACGGTCACTCCCTGGCGCCGGAGTTCGGCGGCTTCTTCTCCGGAAAGGCCGCTATCCGGGACGGCCAGGAGCAGAGGCCGCGGAAAGTCGTAGGCTAGGGAAAGAAGGAGCTCTTTCGGGGCGGCTGCGACCGCCAAGAGAAAACCGGTCGAAGGAAGC
>NZ_CABFUZ020000155.1 GCF_902143385.2 Methylacidimicrobium cyclopophantes | reverse complement strand
GGGGGCCGGCGGTAGATCGTCCGGGCTTCCCTCGCGGAAGCCGACCTTTTGGGTAAAGAAGTTGTATGTCCTGGCGGATAGCGCGAAGAGCTGCCGAATCCCTTCCTCGCGCGCCACCGATTCCGTAAAATGGACGAGCTTTCGACCGAGCCCTTGGTTTTCGTAGACCCGTGCGACGGAGAGGCAGGCGACTTCCGCCTTCGAGGATTCCGGAAAGCGGTGGAGCGCCACGCATCCGACGAGCCCTCGGTCGATTTCCAAGACATAGTAATCGTCGAGGCGGGCCAAAATCCCCTGCCGGGTCCGGGGAAGCAGCTCGGCAGCCTCCACCGATTGGGAGATGAGCTGGAGGATCGAGCGGACATCCTTTTTCTGCGCCTTTCGAATCGATTCGTATCCTTCGGCGTAGACCATCGTCCCGATCCCGACTTGGGAAAAGAGTTCCGAAAGCAGGGCTTCGTCGATCCGAATGTCGAGGAGGTGAATTCGTCGCACGCCGCTGCGGCAGGCGGCAATCGAGTGGGAGAGCTTCGAGAGGAGCAACGGGGAAATCGTGGCCGCATGGCGGTGGACGAACGATTCGGCTTCGCTTACCGAAAGTTGCCGGGCGAGCCCATTTTCCTTGGCATAGTCGATCTCTCCGGAGAGGTAGATCAACTTCACGGCGCGGAGCGTTTCCGCGATCGCGGCCGCAACCGCATCGGAATTCACCCGGAAGAGGTTGCCTTCGCGGTCGGATCCGATCGGACTGATGATCGGCGTGATGCCGCGGTCGAGCAGGTCATGCAGGAAGGCCGTGTCGACCCGTTCGACCCGACCGGTGAACTGATGGTTGATTCCTCCGACGATCCCGAAGGGATGAACGACCACGGCGTTCGGCACCGCCGCCCGGAGATCGGCGGCGGCGAACGAGGCGAGGACCTGCTGCGCTACTTGGCAGGAGGCCGCAAGGCTTACCTTGAGCGTTGCAGCGTCGGTCGGGCCGGTACCATCCGAGGAGGAGAGCGAGATCGAGCGTTCGGCGGCCAGATCCCGCATCTGCCGGCCGATGCCATGGACGACGATCAGCCGAACGCTGAGGCTGCGAAGAACGGCGAGATCGAGAGCGAGGTTGCCGAAGTTCTCATGGGCGACGACGGCGCCGTCGATGGCGATGACGAAGATCTTATCCCGGAACTCGGGAACATAGGTGAGAATCCCGCGCAGGTTCGTGAAGTTCATCGGCTTTCTCATGCTCTTTTCGTGCCGTGCTCGGCCTCCACGAGGCGGACCGCCAGCCGGATCGCCGCAATCATGCTTCGAGGGTCCGCCGCATCCTTTCCGGCGAGATGGAATGCTGTTCCGTGATCGGGAGAGGTGCGAATCAAAGGCAGACCGAGGGTGACATTCACGCCCGTCGAAAATGCCACGAGCTTGAAAGGAATGAGACCTTGGTCGTGATAAGCCGCTACCACCCCGGCAAACTCCCCGTGAATCGCTTGGCGGAAGACCGAATCGGGAGGCAGGGGACCGACGGCGTTCCTTCCCCTCTTCCGCAGCTCGGTCAAGGCAGGCTCGAAGAGCTCCCGCTCTTCTGAGCCGAAGAGGCCCGATTCGCCCGCATGGGGGTTCAGGGCGGCGATCGCAATTCTTGGAGAAGGGCAACCAAGCCGGTTGAGGAGATCGGCCAACAGCTCGGCCGAAAGGACGATCTTTTCAGGGCGGATGGAAGCGATGGCCTCCCGGAGGCTGCAATGCGTGGAGAGCAGGGTCAGGGAGAGCTTCGGATGCCAAAAGCCCATCACCACCTTCTGCGCCGGGCAGCCGGTCCGGTCCGCAAAAAATTCGGTCTGTCCCGGGTAGGGGAATCCCGCCGCCCGCAAGCCCGCCTTGTGAACGGGTCCGGTGACAATCGCGTGGATCGCCCCTTCTTTCCACAAGCGGACCGCTTCCTCGAGCCACTCCTGCGCGGCACGGGCGGAAGAGGGACTCGGCTCGCCGGGAGAAAAGCCCCGATCCGACCCGATGACGCGGTAGGCGCAGCTTGCCGGAAGTCGATGCGAGGCGATCGCCTTGCGCACGACTTCCGGCCCGATTCCAGCCGGTTCTCCCACGGGGATGCCGATCACCCAGTTGCGCATGGACTATTTCGTTTTGGGCGTTTCCCGGCATGCGGTCGATCGCGCATGTCGGGCGGTAGAGGAGCGGCAGGAGGAAGGGACGCGGAGGAAAAGAGGGAGCATGGCGCTTAGAACATCTTGATGAACGATTTCACCCGCAGGCTGTCGAGCCATTCTTGTTGGCGTCTCTGTCGCTTTTCCTGCAAGAGAGCCGACTCGATCTGGTTGCGCACGCTGGAAATGGGTTTGACCCGCTCCCGCCGCTTGTCTTCTAAGTGGAGGAGGTAATAGCCGTCCGGGGTGGCGATCACATCGCTCGTCTGACCGGGAAACATCCCGAAGGCGGCATCCGCGATTTCGGGGCGCAGCGTATCCCGGGTCACCCAACCAAGGTCTCCTCCTTCCTGTTTCCGAGGTCCCTCGGAATAGGCGCGAGCGAGGTCGCCGAAGTTCGCTCCGAATCGGAGCTTGGTCTCCAGCTCTTTCGCGGTCTCCAGCGGCTGGTCGTATTCTTCCTCCTTTCCGTCAGGTCCGACCCGCCGCTCTTTCAGGACGGATTTCTGTAGGAAAATCAGACGCAGCTTGACGCTCGGCGGCTCGACGAAGAGCGCAAGGTGGTCGTGGTAGTACTGCTCGACCTGGTAAGGAGAAATCACGATGCTATCGGAGACATTCTTCATCCGCATCGCTTGCACGATGATCTGGTCGAGAAGGTTCTGTTTATACCGTTCCTCCGTCATCCCGTTGGCTTGCAGAGTACGGATGAAGGCGATGCGATCCCCATCGAACTGGCTTCGAATCATGTCTCGGACACGTCCCTCGATAAAGGTGTCGGGGATCTGATATCCCTTTTTCTTGAAATCTTGAATGATCAACTCTCGCTCGATCAAGGCTCGAAGGGCGTTGAGCCGCGCTTCCTTGATCCGGTCGACCAGCTCCGGGCCTTGGTAGGTCTCCCGTAAGACCGCTTCGTTGGGTTCGACCTGTTTTTTGACCTCGGAAAAAGTGATTACTTTATCATTGACGATCGCCGCGACGCCATCGACGCCCGCTTGGCCGAAAAGGCGACAGGGAAAGCTCATCGCGATCAGGAGGAGGCCGAGGAAGAGTCCGAGCGGGCCGAGCTTCCCGATCTCCCTTCCGGACGGAAGAATCGTTTGGAACGAAGCGCGCGGAGCGGAGACGAAGCGATTGTGCTTCCTAAGCGGCATAGAGGCGCGGATCAGCGGACCAGGATGCGAATCGGGATAGTGCAGGAACCATTGGCAGCGGGTTGCCGGGTCGGCCCGTGCGCTTCGCTCTCGCATGGCTTTCCCGCCTCACCTGCCTGCGGGTCTGGCTCGGCGAAGATTCGCTGTGCCGTCGCAGCGAGGCGTGACTGTCGCACTTCGGCCAGGAAATCCGAGAGGTTTGCCGACTGGGGCGACCGGCGTTCGGCCTCCGGCTGCGACGGCATTTCGGCACCTTCGCAAGAGACACGACACGTTCGACACGACTTTTGGGGGGCGAGACCGTCACGGCCTAGGCTAGGCTAGGGTTAAGATCCACTTCTTGATTGAAGCAAGCTTACTGCTCGCGTCATCGCCGGTCAAGCGAGGGAAGCGGCCGCCGACCATGAGATACCGGCCGTTTCGTTGCAGACGCAGCTTGTCGTCTTCCACCTCGATGCGTTCCAGGGAGCGGTCGCTTCCCAGGATGCGAAGCTCGGCCTCTGCCAAAAGAAGCCGTGCGGATTCCGGAAGAGGGCCGAATCGGTCACGCCAGGATTGCTCCAGCTCCCGAATTTCCGCGAGCGAGCCAGCCTCCGCGGCTTGGCGATGGGCCGCGATCCGCTCTTCGACAGAGGAGATATAGGAAGCGGGGAGACCCGGTTTTTCGAAAGCCCGGTCCAGGAAGTCCACCGACACCTTGCATGCGAGTGCGCTTCGGACCTTCTTTCCCTGCACTGCGGAGACCGCTTCTCGGAGAAGACGACAATAGAGCTCGAATCCGATGGCCGCGATATGGCCGCTCTGCGCCGTTCCGAGCAGATTTCCCGCACCGCGGATCTCCAGATCGCGCAGCGCGATACGGAAGCCCGCCCCGAGCTGGTTGTACTCCTGCATGGCGCGGATCCGGCGCTTGGCGTCCGCCATCAGGAAGCGGTCGCGGGGAAGCAGGAGATAGGCGAAGGCTTTTTGGTTGGATCGGCCGACGCGCCCGCGAAGTTGGTAGAGGTCGGCCAAGCCGAATCGGTCGGCTCGGTCTACGAGGATGGTGTTGGCATTCGGAATGTCGAGACCGTTTTCGATGATCGACGTGGCCAGGAGGACGTCGGTTTCTCCCGCGACGAAGCGCTGCATGACGCCTTCGAGATCCTCTTTGTCCATCTGACCGTGCCCGATTTCGATGCGAGCCGCAGGCAGGAGTTCTCGGAGGCGGCGACAGACCCGATCGATCGATGCGATCCGATTGTGCAGGAAATAGACCTGTCCACCCCGAGCAAGTTCCTTTTCGATCGCGGCGCGGATCGTCCGCTCGTCGTAGGGGCAGACCACGGTCTCGATCGGGAGACGGTTGGAGGGAGGAGTCTCGATCAGACTTAAATCGCGCGCTCCCGCCAGGGCGAGATAGAGTGTTCGGGGAATCGGGGTTGCCGAAAGCGCGAGCATGTCGATGGAGCGGAAGCGCTCTTTCCACCGTTCCTTTTGCCGGACGCCGAATCGCTGTTCTTCGTCGATGGCCACGAGGCCGAGGCGAGCGAAGCGGACGTCGGCCGACAGTAACCGATGAGTCCCGACGACGACATCGCATTCGCCGGAGGCGATCGCCGCCAGTACCCGTCGCTCTTCGGCCGCGGAGGCGAGGCGGCCCAGGAAGGCGACCTCGATGGGATAGTCCGCAAAGCGTTGCCGGAGCGTCTGGTAGTGTTGGTAGGCGAGCACCGTCGTCGGAGCCAGTAAGGCGGCCTGCTTTCCGCCGACTGCGGCCTTGAAAATGGCGCGAACGGCCACTTCCGTCTTGCCGAATCCCACATCGCCGCAAATGAGTCGATCCATCGGCCGTGCGGCTTCCATATCGGCCTTGGTCTGCTCAATCGCGCGCAGTTGATCGGGCGTCTCCGGATAGACAAACGACTTTTCGAACTCCCGTTGCCAATCGGAGTCGGGAGGGAAGGCGTTGCCGGAAAGAACCTGCCGTTCGGCTTGAATGCGCAAGAGCTTCGCGGCGTAATCTCGAATCGCACCCTGAGCAACGGCGCGCGCCTTTTGCCATCGGCTTCCGCCGAGAGTGTCCAGCTTCGGCGGGC
>NZ_CABFUZ020000154.1 GCF_902143385.2 Methylacidimicrobium cyclopophantes | reverse complement strand
AGGCCGAAAAGGCCTCGGTAGGAGCTGATCATGAGCGATCCGAAGCCGATCACCGCGGTCAATCCGGAGAGCAGGATCGCCTTTCCGGTGCTGCTGGAGAAGAGCTCGGCTCGTCCGCTTTCGCAGAAGCGGTCGACGGTGTAAATGCCGTAGGCGACTCCGGCCCCGATCGCCAGTGGAAGCGTAATGATGTTGGCAGGATTAAACGGGATGTGGAAGAGAACCATCGTGCCGAGGGTCCAGAGGACGGCCAGACCAAGCGGCAGGATCGCCAAGAGGCTGTACCCCACATGCTGGAATCGAAGAGCGATGAGGATAACGATGGCCAGGAACGCCCACTGAGCCGCCTGCACATAGCTCGATCGGAGCAGCTCTATGTACTCGTAGTTCTGGACGGGGGTTCCCGTCACGTTTGGATCCACCTTTCGCAGATCGCGCACGAAGCGGACATCGGCTTCCCGATTCCAGACATTTTCCTTGGGGAGGACTTCGATCAGGATCTTTCCGTGGGGGGAGAGGAAGCGATGGGCGATCTCCGGGGGCAGATCCGCCACGGTTACGCCGCGGCTGGTATCCTGGGAGCGCAACCAGGAAAGGCCGATCTGCATCGAACCGAAGACCCGCTGATTTGCTCGGCGCAGTCGGGAGTTGAGCTCTTCGGACGAGAGGTTCGCCATCGCATTGTCGAGATGCTCGAGGGCGGGGATCAGCTTGGCGAAGACTTCGACGGCGTCCCGAGCCTGTTGGGCCAGGGCCACGTACCGCTTGGCCGCCGCCAGGCCTTCCCGCGACTTGGCTAACAGCTCTTGGACGGAGGTTCGAACTTTCTGGCCGTCGATCGGAGGAAGCTCCCGATCGATCGGAATCGACTGGACTCGTTGGACGATGCGGCGAACCACGGCGCGCTTCTCCTCCTGCTTTTCCGGAAGCACCGAGGAGAGGGAGTGGACTTCGCTGACCGAAGGGAGAGCCTCGAAGGCGGCGATGCGCCTGGCGGCCTCCTCCGGGTTATCGGCGATCGAAAGACCGAAGAGAAAAGCCCGGGCGGGAGAGTTGACCAGCGCCTCTTCCTCCTGGACGCATTCGAGCTTCGGATCCTGAAGGTTCAAGAGGTTGTAGTCGAAGCCGACACGAGGTGCTAGCCAGGCAGCACCGCAGGCTGCCAAGGCGGCACAGGCCAGGGTGGTGCGGGGAGCGAGAAAGAGAGCCCGATTGAGCCATGGCGGGGAAGACCAGTTCGACCGTAGAGCGGACTCCTGAAGGTGAGCGGGATCCTTTTTTCCGTCGATCCACGCATAGGCGGCGGGAAGTACCAGGAGGCTTCCTATCAGACAAAAGAGAATGCCCGAACCCGCAATGATTCCGAATTCCCGTAGTCCGACGAAGTCGTTGAAGCACATGGTGAAGAAGGCTACGGCCGTCGTGCTGCCGCCGGTAACGACCGCGACCCCCGTGTGGGCAACGGTCGCCTCGAGCGCCTCCCGGATCGAACGGCCGTGGGCAAGTTCTTCCTCGTATCGACCCATGATCTGAATGCTGAAGTCGATGCCCATGCCGAGCACCATCGCCACGAACGCTTGGGAGATGATGTTGAGATGGCCGATGACGAGCAGGCCGAAGGCAACCGACCAAAAGAGAGCCATGAGGAGGACCAAGAGGGCGAGTCCCGGCCGGCGAAGCTCCCGATAGCTCAGGAGAAAGAGGAGGGCGACCAATCCGAAGGCCAGCTCCGCGGCATGAAGGCTGTCCGTGGAGCTCTGCTCGAGTTGATCGTCCTCGAGAACCGGCTCTCCGGTCAGCCCGAAAGAGACTTCTGGATATTCGGCACCCAGATATTTGATGATCTCGCGGATCTTGCGAATGGTCTCCGTCCGGGCTGGGCCGTCGACGGCGTTCGGCCCGGGAGACGCCGTAACGAGGAAGAGGTGGCCGTCCTCATAGGAGATATACTCGTGGTCGGCGATCAACTTCTGGATATCCGCGGCGCGGAGGCGGGCCAGATCGGTATCGGGAACGTTCGTCGCCCGCTCACTCCCTTTTGTGGGAGGCGGGGCGGCCTGCGGAGAGGGAGTTTCCGCTACCGCGTCGGCCATGTCGTTGAGCATGCCGACGAACCGGTCGATGAATGGCTTGAACTCGTTCCAGTTTTCCTTTTTCCGGAGATAGCTGGGTTGGAACTTCTCGTTGGCCTGGCCGAGCACCGAGGCGATGTTGAGCTTCATCTTCGGCTGGGCCGCGAGCGCTTTTACGTACCCGTCGACCTCGGTCTCGATCTTGGAGAGCTCGTCGAGCTCCAGGAAAAGCAGAGCCCTCCTTTCCAATCCGGAGAAATCGAAGCGGTAGGTGACGTCCTGGACGAGAGGCTCGATCTCTTTTAATCGCTCTCCCAACGCCTTGGCGGCCTGTTTGTTGATCTCCGGGTCGGGGGAACGGATCGTGACCAGGTACTCTTCGGCGACACGGAATTCCCGTCGATAGGCAAGATAGTTGCGGTGGATTGGAGAATCCGAGCGGATCAGGGCATTGGTGTCGTTGATGACCCGGAGTTGGGTGGCCACTACCCAGACGGAGAAGCCGGTGAGGACGGCGGCGGCCGCGAGCACCGGGACGGGCCACCGCACGGCGAGCCGCACCTGGCGGACCAACAGCCACTCGACGAACTTCTTCATCTGCTTCGAACGGCACCCTCTCTAGGAAGGTGCTCCCAGGAACGAAATTCCAAGATCGATCGCCTCCTCAAGCGATGAGCCGTCACCGGCTCGCTTTCCCGATGTAGCCGTCGTTTCGCGATTCAATCAAGAAGAACGGCTCTCTTTGGCGAACCGGATCGGTAAGCCGGCTCCTCGGAAGCGAACGGGCACTCGACCTCGAGCTCCGAAGCAGTGCCGACTCTCGTCCGCCGAGATGGGAACAACCGAGAACGGGAGAACCAGCGCTTCCCGCCGTTGCGCCTTCGGTGACATGATTTTCTTACTTTTTCAGATGGCAACCCTCCAGGCAAGAGCGAAACGCTTCACGGCTTGGACTTGACAGATCCTGCCGGAAACGATATCGAAGAGAACCGGTAGGTTGATGACGGCTCTTGAGAGTTCCGTACTCGTTCTCAACCGTCTTTGGCAGGCGGTAAATCTCTGTTCTGCCCGTCGTGCATTCGGTCTTCTCTACCAAGGACATGCTCATGTGGTTCATGCCGAGGAGAGCGACTTCTACGCTCTCGACTTCGCGCGATGGGCCGAACATTCCCGCCATTACGAGGGATCCGATATCGTCCATACGGTCTCTGCGCGGATCCGGATCCCGCGGGTGATCCTGCTTGTCCTCTTTGAAAGGCTTCCGAGTAAGGAAGTGAAGTTCACCCGCCATAACGTCTTCGAGCGAGACAATCATACCTGCCAGTATTGCGGCCACCGCTTTGAAAATCGTTTCTTGAACCTCGATCATGTCGTTCCTCGGGAGCGGGGGGGCAAGACGGTCTGGGAAAACATCGTCTGTTCCTGTATCTGGTGCAACAGCCGGAAGGGCAATCGAACGCCGCTCGAGGCCGGGATGAAACTTCTGCGGAAACCCCGCCGCCCTCGATGGCGGCCGCTCGTCGCTTCGGAATCGGGCGGCGTCCCGGAGGCCTGGCGACGCTTTATCGACGTGGACTCCTGGAAGGTCGAGCTGAGCTGAGCCGGGACCACCGGAAAGCGGTGCCATTCCGTCAGACCTACTCAGGCCTTCAGTGCCGGAAATGGCGTCGACCCGTAAAGACGAGGGCGAGGCCCCGTTCGTCCGCGGCGGCGATCACTTCTGGGTCCCGGATGCTTCCTCCCGGCTGGATCACCGCCGTCGCCCCGGCGTCGGCGGCGCAGAGAATCGAATCCGGGAAGGGAAAGTAGGCATCCGAAGCCACCGCACTCCCCTTCAGGGAGAGACCCGCGTGGCTCGCCTTGGCGATCGCTACGCGCACGGCGTCCACCCGGGACATCTGACCGGCTCCGATTCCGAGGGTGCGGTCCGTCGTCCCGAAAACGATCGCATTCGACCGGACGTGCTTGCAGACCCGCCAAGCAAACTCCATCGCACCCCACTCCTCCTCCGTCGGAGATCGCCGGCTGGCTACCTGTCGCTTTTCCCCGGAGAGCGGTGCGCTGTCGGGATCCTGCGCGAGGATCGAATCCCCGAGGACCGATCGAAAGGAAAAGCGGTTTCGGGGGATTTGCGAGAAGTCGGCCGTCAGGAGCCGCAGATTCTTTTTCCTCTGCAAAAGCGTAAGCGCCTCGGAATCGAACGCCGGTGCGACCACGACCTCGGTGAAAATTGCCGAGAGCGTTTCGGCGAAGGGGAGATCGACCGGCCGATTCACTGCAACCACTCCTCCGAAGGGGGCCTCGCGATCGGTCGCCAGAGCCTTTTCCCATGCTTCCCGGAGGGCATCGGCCGAGCCGATGCCGCAGGGAGTGTTGTGCTTGAGAATGGCTACGGTCGGCCGATCAGGGAAATCGCCGAGAAGGCCGACGCCGCTGTCGATGTCGAGAAGGTTGTTGTAGGAGAGTTCCTTCCCATGAAGCTGCTGGAAGTGGCACCAGAATTCCCCGTAGAGGATTCCCTGCTGGTGGGGGTTTTCGCCGTATCGAAGCTTTTGGCCGTTGACGAGCGGGAGGCTCCAGGCGGAAGGAAGTTCGGCGACCCCGAAGCGCTCTTGTAAGTAGCCGGCAATGATCGCGTCATAGGCCGAGACATGGCCGAAGGCTTTTACCGCGAGCCTCTGACGCAGAGCCAAGCTTGTCTCGCCCGCCCGAGCAAGCTCCCGGACGACCTCCTCATAATCTTGAGGATCGACCACGACCGTAACATGCCGGTAATTCTTGGCAGCGCCCCGCGCGAGGGCGCTGCCTCCGATGTCGATCTGCTCGATCGCCTCTTCCAGCGAGAGGTCGGGCTTCCGAATCGTTTTCGAGAAGGGGTAGAGGTTGACCACCACGAACCGAATCTCGGGTAGGCCGAAGGCCCGCTTTTGTCGCTCGTGCTCCTCATTGCCCCGCAGCTGCAGGATGCCCCCGAAGATCTTGGGGTGGAGCGTCTTGACTCGGCCGCCGAGGATTTCGGGAAATCCCGTGACGGCCTCGAGCTCTTGAACCGCGATATGGGCGTTCCGAAGCACTTGGGCGGTCCCTCCGGTAGAGAGGATCGTGATTCCCGCTTCCGCGATCGACCGCGCGAAAGGGACGATTCCGGTTTTGTCCGATACGGAGATTAGGGCGGTGCTCATTCCGTTTTGGTGGACGATGCCGATACTCGATGGTGACGAAAGCGGAAGACGTTGTTCCACGTCTTGCGAAAAGCCGCTTGCGCCTTGATGTAATGTTCTTCCCGCTTTACAAGTCCTTTTCGAATCGCGGCCAATACTCCGGCCACCGAGAACTCCTCCGCATCTACGATCACGTAAGCGGTCCCGATCGCATCAGCTTCGTGGGCGTCGCTGGCCGCCACCATCGGGAGTCCCCGTTCCTTGGCGTAGCGGAGGGCCTGCCGGTTGCTGCGGCGTAAGGTGGCAGCCGCGTTAAAGACCTCGATCGCATCGATGGGCAAAGTATCGAGGGTGCGACTTCGGATGCCGGCCCGAAAATAATCGAAGGGATGGGGAGCAATCGACAGTCCTCCTTGACTGCGGATCAGCGAGACGGCTTCGGCCGCCGAAATGCCGTGGAGATCCGGCAAGCGCAATCCCAGCGCCAAAAGGTGACCTTCCCTGGTGCTGATCTCCTGCGCCGGGATTACGAGAAAGCCATCGACCGGTGCTCCGTCGGCGCGGAGCAGCCCCTTGGACTCCAAGTATTCGATGCCGGCACAGCTGTTGTGATCGGTCAACGCGAGGACGTTCAAGCCCTTCCGCCGGGCGGCGCGGATCAACTCCTCGGGCGGGGAAACGCCATCGGCCGAGAAATAGGAATGGCAATGAAGATCCGCCCGGAGTTGCATAGCCGGATCCACCATAGCACAGCCCGGAAAGCAAACTCCAACGTCTTTCACGATCCGCCTCCCAGCGCGCCTCTCTTCGCTTGCGCTTGGAGGGCCGCTGCGTCAGCATACCCTTCCGGTCACGAAAGACCCCTCCATGCCCTCTTCTCTTCCCGCTTCGCCGCAGTCGAGCTCGCCCCTCGAGCAGAGCGGCCCGAAAGCAGCCGGTGCCATGGGAGAGCTCTTCAACTCGGTGGCCCCCCGGTACGACTTTCTCAACCATCTCCTGAGCTGCGGGATCGACCGGTGGTGGAGAAAACGGGTCGCCGCCGCCGTCGTCCGACGCCGACCCAAGCGGCTGCTCGATCTGGCCACCGGAAGCGGAGACCTTCTCCGGTTGCTCGAGCGGCGGCTGCCGAGCCTGGAGGAAGCCTGGGGAATCGACGTCTCCCCTTCGATGCTCGCCATGGCGCGGATGAAAGGATTGTGCCGCCTCCTCCAGGCCGATGCCCTGGCTCTTCCCTTCCAGGAGGGGAGCTTTGATGTCGTTACGGTCGCCTTCGGGCTGCGCAACTTTGCGGATCGCGCCCGGGGCTTTGCCGAGATGCAGCGCGTCCTCCGCCCCGGGGGGACGGCGTTCATTCTCGAGTTTTCTCGTCCGTGGAGTTGGCTCGCTCCCGCTTATTTCTTCTACTTGGAGGATCTTCTTCCCGAAATCGCCCGGCTCTGTGGCGCTCCTCGCGAAGCCTACCAATATCTTGCCTCCTCGATTGCCGCCTTCCCGCAGGCGAAGGAGCTCGCACAGGAGATGGAGCGTGCCGGCTTCCGCTCGGTCCGATTCCAGAGGCTCACCGGCGGGGTGGTCGCTTTGCATGAGGGAGAGAAACCATTCTGAGCGGAACGCTTTCTTTTCGCCTCGGTTGTGGCCTGGGGAGGGCGGCCTTCTGCCGACGCCCGGAGGCTTTTCCGGAGAAGCCATGGAAGGTCGTCGAATCCCAATCGGGGGATGGTTTGGGTCGGCGGAAGAATGGGACCTCTTTGGAGGAGATTCTTCCCCGGATCGATGGGGAAAAAGAAGCCGCCTTTGCCTGGACGAAAGCTCGGATCGAGCGTCCGGGAATCCGCGCGCTCGGGGATGTGGATCGCCTCGCACCTGGGAGGAAATGGATCCTGAGCGCTTCGGCGCTCCAGCTGCTCGCTCACCTGGGCGCTTTCGTGGCGCAGCCTCAGAAAGTGGATTGATAGGGGACTTTGTTTGTGGAAAGGCTCCAGAGCCGGAACGGCTCCCGGCAGGCGGCTGACTCGACTCGGCGGAGGGAAAGCTTCCGTCGTTCGGGAGGGAGGGAGAGCTCCTCCCGCAGAAAAATGTCCAGGAAGCCGGCCGCCGCAGCCTCCTCCGCCGACGACCCGTAGAAGGCCCGGCGGATGCGGGCAAGGTAGAGCGCGGCCAGGCAGAGGGGGCAGGGTTCGCAGCTCGAGTAGAGGATGCATTCCCCCAGGTCGAAGGTTCCCAGGCGGAAGGCCGCGTCGCGGATCGCCTCGATTTCCGCGTGGGCCGTCGGATCGGGTCGAGCCGTCACGCGGTTCGCTCCTCGGCCGACGATTTCTCCGCGATGGATGACCACCGCTCCGAAAGGGCCTCCTTCGTTCCGGAGCACATTCTCCCGGGCGATTCGGACCGCTTCTTCGAGAAAGCGGTTATCGAATGCGTCGGGCTCGGTCGGCTCTCTGCGCGAAGATCGTTCTGCCACAGGCTCTCGTCCCTCGGAGTCGGAGATCTTCCAAGATTAACGGCCCGATCTGCCCGATTGTCGAGACACCGATCGGCCAATGCCGATCACGCCGCATGCCTCGGGGCGACTTGGTTGTGACCAGCGCGCGTGTCTTCCTCGCCTCTCGATTTCGGCTTTTCTGGCGCCCGCGTCCAGGACCCTGCTCCGACTGCGAAAGGCGCGACTGGACAACGAGTTGGAGAAGAGAGAAGATTCCGTTACGATGGCCGGCATCCAACGGGAAGCGGGAGGAGGCCTTTCCGATCGCCGATATCCACCGATGAACGCTCCGGAAGCAACGATGGCCGTCTTTCTCGATCTGGAGAACATCGCGCTCGGCGCCCGGGAGGCGGACTATCCCAAATTCGACATCCAGAAGGTGCTTGAGCGGCTCCTGCTCAAAGGGCATATCGTCGTCAAAAAGGCCTATTGCGACTTCGAGCGCTACAAGGAGTTCAAGCGGGGCCTCCACGAGGCGGCCTTCGAATTGATCGAGATCCCGCACGTGAGTCAATCGGGAAAGAATTCGGCCGACATCCGAATGGTGGTGGACGCGCTCGACCTCTGTTACACCAAGGGTCATGTCGACACATTTGTGATCATCAGCGGAGATTCTGATTTTTCTCCTCTGGTCAGCAAGTTGCGGGAGAACGCGAAGACCGTCATCGGAGTGGGCGTGAAGAACTCCACTTCGGACCTCTTCCTCAACAATTGTGATGAGTTTCTCTATTACGACGATCTTGTCCGCAACTCCAAGGAGGCCCACGCGCTCTCGGGGCACCAGGAAAAGAAGCCCAAAGGAAAGGCACCCAAACCATCGGCGGACAAGGCTCTCCAGATGGTCGTCGAGACGTTGGAAGCTCTGGCTCAGGAGCGAGGCGAGGATGAGCGGATCTGGGGCTCGATGATCAAGCAGGCCCTCAAGCGGCGCAATCCGGGCTTCAACGAGCGGGCCTATTCCTTCCGGTCCTTTAACGATCTTCTCCTGGAAGCCCAGAAAAGAGGATTGCTGAAGCTGGAGCCCGAGGAAAAGTCGGGAGGCTATCTCGTCTATCCCGTCGAAGAGCATTGATCGAGGAGCGCTCCGCTCTCCGAAAAAGGGAAGCCGGCAGGGTTCCGCGGGTTTGGGAGCCACTTTTTCCTTGCATCGGCTTTCCGCCGAGATCGACTCTAAAACTTCCAGATGACCGTCCCTTCTACCCAGAAAGGCCATCCCGCAACGATGGAGGTTTCGTCGAAGGTGCGCGACCCGGAGGAGCCTACCCCAAAGGGGAGCCAGTAATTCTGATTCGACAGGTTGTAGATGTAGAATCGCGCCTCCCAGCGCGGCTGCGTGTAGAAGATCTGCACATTGAAGAGATACTGGCTGGGAATGAACGTATTGTAGAAGTAGTCGAGGTACTGGCGGCTCATGGCGATGCCCTGGAAGGTGACGCCAAGTCCGGAATCTGAGGTATACGTGATCGTCCCGCTCGCATATTGATCCGGGAACCCGATCATATTGTAAATCCCGGAGGGGAAGACCGAGCTGGTGTCCAAGGCCAACGCTTGTTGGAGGGCCATGCTGGTGGAATAGTTCTGAACCATGCTGGGGCCGTGAGGAAGGGCACTCCAGTTCTCGATGCCATGCATGAAGATGTAGCCGAGCCTCGCCCACCAGTGGCGGTCCGGTTGGCAGGCGATATTGATCTCGTAGCCATTGATTTGCGCGAGCGTCGCCGGGACTCCGAGATTGTTCAGAGCTTGATTTTGGCTGAATCCAGCCGCCGTGACGAAGAGCTTCTCGTTCCATAAGTTGAACTTGATTCCTCCTTCGATCAGCTGATTCAGCAACCGGAAGGAGGCGGCGTCGAACGTGGGGGCTGCTCCCCCAAACGCGGCCGCATTGGTGACGTAGGCCCAGTTGTAGGTGAAGTAGGTGGTCAGCCACGGGAAGGGCTTGTAGATCGGGCTGACCTCGATCAAGGGATTGATCGAGGCCTGGTCGACGCTGGCGTAGGTCAGATTTGGAATCTGGGGCATTCCGGCCGGTCCGGGAGGTGTCGAATAGTTCCAAAAATAGGCGGTCGCTCGGGCGCCGAAGTTGACGCTGAATTTCTCGGTGATGTCGAGGTTGTGCTGGTAGAAGGGGGCGATCGCCCAGTAATCGCCATAGGTGGTGCCTCCCGCCCCGTTCAATGGCTCGTAGTAGTAGTTGTTCGGAGCGCCCGGGATATGCCACTCCCCTCCGTTTGGGCCATGCGGGTTGTTGATGTAACTGCGAAACTGAGAGGTCGCGGGAACATAGAAAAGAGCGGGGTTGGTGAGTCCCGGAGCCATTGGGTTCGCCAGGCTCCAGGCGTTGCTGTAGCTCATGACGGCCTGGCCCATATAGTCGTCGTTATACTGGTAATGCCATTCGACCCCGGTGTCGACCGTGCTATGGAGGAGGAGGCGTCCGAAGACGGAGTCTAAGCCCCGCTCTTCCCGTGTTTCGGCTCGATCGGGCCGGTCGGCGAGCGGATCGTAGGTCCAGCGGACTTCGGTGCGATTGTCGATTTCGTAGTCGCCGGGGGCATACTGGGCCATATAGACCTGCGGCTCTAGGTAGGTGGCGGCGGAGTACCAGAACATGGTGTTGTTGACGACCGAAAGGTTGTCGCTGACGGTGACGCGCTGGATGAGCTGCGCCAGCCCCGTATTCCCCTCTCCGCTTCCGTAGGGAGACCAGAGCGTCGCCCGGCGGTTGATGCCGACGAGCGGTCCGGCGTAGGTCGAGTAGGCTGGGTTTTGGGGAGAGCCGGTATAGGGGCCTCCTTGGGCGACGGCGGTCGGGAAGCCGGGGACCGTCCCGGTGCTGTAGAGACCGTTGCGGATGAGCGCATTGGTCGGGCGGTTCATCATGTCGGCGAACTGGGGATAGAAGTCGTACATGCCGTAATCGGCGTAGAGGTCGAGGGTATAATTCTCGTAGGGCTTGGCCCCGAGCGCGAAATAGAAGTTTTGCTGCCGGTTGTACATGTACTGGTAATAGCTCCCCTGATCTTGTCCCATGTAGGAGAACCGCCAGGCGAGCTTGTCATTGATCGGCCCGCCGGCATCGGCGCCCCAGAGCTCTTGCTGGTACATCCCGGTGGTATCCCAGACGCGGCCGCGAAACTTGTCGAAGTAGGGTTGCTTGGTGATGTAGTTGACGCTTCCGGTGGAAGCCTGGGTGGCTCCGAAAACCGCATTGGCCGGACCTTCCTGGATGTCCATCGACTCGACCATGTTCCAGCTCCACGGCACCATCGCCTGGGCGTTATTCTGAAGGGTGACCTCAATGCCATTGATGTAGGGGAGGGCCTGTCGGCCTCGGATGGTGATCGAGTCGTTGACCCCGCCGTTGAGTTGCGTATAGGCGGTCGGAAGGATCGAGGAGAGGGAGATCGGGTCGATGTAACCTTGATAGAGGGTGCCTGCGGCCTTCAAGAGGGTCTGGTTGACCGGGGTGATTTGGCGAGGGGTATCCATCACATCGGTTGGGAAACCGTAGGTGGAGATGACCGGCGCGCTGGTGGGAAGGATCGGGGCATTCGGCTCCCCGGAGGTGAGTTCCGGCGAGGTCCACTCGGAGGTCGCGCTTACTTGGACGGCCGGGAGAGTCACCGGTGTGGATTGGGGGTCCGTTTTCGGAGGGTGGGGGCCGTCCTCTCCCGCCCCCCCTTCCTCGCTGCCGCCCGCCGTGGCCGGCGATCCCGGACCCCCATCTTGCCCGATGGCCTGCGAACTGGAGGCCCTCAGCGTTTCCGTGGTGAAGAAAGGTCCGAAAAAGAGAATCGCGCCCAGGATCGCACAGAGAGGGGATGGGATTCGGTCAAAACGGCGGGGAAGATGGACGAACAACGCCCGATCGGCGAACGAAAAGGATACGGTGTCACTCATAGCGATCGGTAAGTAATGTTAAAGATACATAAAGCAATCGTTGTGCCGTTCAAGGAGCTTTTCCCCTCGGGAAATCGTGGGCGATACGCCCCGTCCGGTCTCTCCCGAATGGGAAGGAGGCGGGAAGGGGAGTCCTTCTCGAACCGGGCTTGACGGCAGGGGGGGTGGAGGCGTGATCATGGTCCGACGCTCGGGCGCATCCGCCTCCCGCCCGGGAGGGGGAGCGGGGCTCCGCGCGAGAAGAGGGGTGGCCATGATGCCTAAGCACGGCGACATGACGCCGGTCGTCGATCTGACTCGGGAAAAGGGCACGGGCCCCCTACGGACGCGCCGCCCGCTCTACGTCGATCTCTTGCCTCCCTGTCGAGCCGCCTGTCCGGCAGGGGAGGATATCCAAGGCTGGCTCGCCTTCGCCCAAGCCGGGCAATACCGCCAGGCCTGGGAGCTTCTCGTCCGGGAGAATCCTCTTCCCGCCGTCCATGGGCGAGTCTGCTACCATCCCTGCGAGAGCCATTGCAATCGGGGCGAGTACGACGAGCCGGTCTCCATTCATGCGATCGAGCGCTTCCTGGGAGACTTGGCCACGAGGGAAGGGTGGCCTTTCCCTCCGGCGGTTCCCTCGACCGGCAAGCGGGTGTTGATTGTCGGGGCGGGCCCCTGCGGCCTTTCGGCGGCCTACCATCTCTCCCGGCTCGGCCACTTCGTGGAGGTTCACGAGGCCGGACCGGTGGCCGGTGGGATGATGCATTTCGGGATTCCCGCCTACCGGCTTCCCCGAGAGGTCCTCCGGAAGGAAGTCGAGCGGATCGAGGCGATGGGGGTTCGCTTCATCTTCGATCACAAAGTCGAGGATCTTCTCGCCGAGAAGGAGACGGGCTCCTTCGATGCGGTCCTGGTCGCGATCGGCGCCCAGGTCGGAAAGCATGTCGACATTCCGGCGCGCGACGCCGTGCGGGTGCTCGATGCGGTTTCCCTCCTCCGCGGGGTAGCCGGAGGAGAGCGTCCCCTGCTCGGGCGCCGCGTGGTCATTTATGGCGGGGGCAACGTCGCCATGGATGCGGCGAGGACGGCCAAGCGGCTGGGTGCCGAAGAGGCACTGATCGTCTACCGCCGGGATCGCGCCCATATGCCCGCCCGCGCTTTCGAGGCCGAGGAGGCTCTCTCCGAGGGGATCCGGATCCGATGGCTCTCCACGATCAAGGGGATCTCGGGAGAAGAGCTGACGGTCGAACGGATGGAGCTCGACTCGAGCGGTCGGCCGCGGCCGACCGGTCAGTTCGAGACCCTTCGGGCGGACGCGGTGGTGCTGGCGATCGGTCAGGAGACCGACAGCCGCTTCCTCCGGCGCGTTCCCGGAATCGCCTTCGGGAAGGATGGGACGGTGATCGTCGATGAGAATCGGATGACCGGCCATCCCGGGATCTTTGCCGGGGGAGACGCGGTTCCCGGGGAGCAGACGGTGACCGTCGCCGTCGGACAAGGGAAAGCGGCCGCGAGATCGATCGACGGCTGGCTCCGCGGGGGTGTCTACCGAGAGCCGCCCCGTCCTCCTGTCGTCTCTTTTTCGATGCTCCATCTGCCCGTCTACCGGGACGTGGCTCCCGGTCGGCAGCCCGAGCTGCCGCCCTCCGCGCGGACGAGCGATTTCGCCGAGGTGGTCGCCGGGCTTTCCGAAGGCGAGGCGCGCCGCGAGGCCCAACGCTGCTTCTCCTGCGGGATCTGTTTCGAGTGCGACAACTGCTACGCCGCCTGTCCGGAGGATGCGATCCTCAAGCTCGGGCCCGGGAGGCGCTATCGCTTCCTCTACGATCGGTGTACCGGCTGTGCCGTCTGCTTCGAGCAGTGTCCCTGCCATGCGATCGAGATGATTCCCGAGCCGGTGGGAGGCGAGGGATGAGCTCTGCGGCCTACCGGGTGATGGACGGCAACACGGCCGCCGCCGACGTTGCCTACCGGACAAACGAGGTTTGCGCGATCTACCCGATCACGCCTTCCTCGACCATGGCGGAGTTAGCCGATCAGTGGGCCGCGCAAGGGCGCAAGAACCTCTGGGGGAGTATCCCCGTGATCCAGGAGATGCAGAGCGAAGGGGGGGCGGCGGGCGCGGTCCACGGGGCACTGCAAGGCGGGGCGTTAACCACCACCTTCACCGCTTCCCAAGGACTCCTTCTCATGATTCCGAATATGTTCAAGATCGCGGGAGAGCTGACGCCGACGGTCTTCCATGTCGCGGCTCGGGCGGTCGCGACCCACGCCCTCTCGATCTTCGGCGACCACTCCGATGTGATGGCCGTTCGGACTACGGGCTTTGCGCTCCTCTGTTCGGGCAGCGTCCAGGAAGCCCACGACTGCGCCTTGATCGCGCAAGCGGCGACTCTCGAATCCCGCGTGCCCTTTCTCCATTTCTTTGACGGCTTTCGGACCTCCCACGAAGTGAACACCCTTCTGCCGCTCACCGACGACGAGCTCCGATCGCTCCTCCCCGATGAGCTGGTTTGGGCTCATCGCGGCAGGGCGCTCAATCCCGAGAACCCCTTCATCCGGGGTACCGCCCACAACCCGGACACCTTCTTCCAAGCCCGGGAAGCGGCCAATCCCTTTTACGCCGCTCTCCCTCGGATCCTCCAGTCGGTCTTCGAGCGGTTCGCCGAGCAAACCGGCCGCCGCTATCGCCTCTTCGAATACGAAGGACCGGAAGATGCCGAGCGGGTTCTGGTCCTCATGGGCTCCGGCGCCGAGACCGCTCGGGAGACGGCGGCGGTCCTCCGCCGGGCGGGGGAGAAGGTGGGAGTCGTCCAAGTACGCCTCTTCCGCCCCTTTTCGACCGAGAGCTTTTTGGCCGCTCTTCCTCCGAGCTGCCGCGCCATCGCGGTGCTCGAGCGGACCAAGGAGCCGGGTGCCCCGGGCGAGCCCCTCTTCCTCGATGTGGTGGCGAGCCTCGCCGAGGCTTGCTCCGAAGGGAAGCTGTCCCATCTCCCACGGGTCATTGGAGGACGCTACGGTCTCTCCTCCAAGGACTTCACCCCGGCGATGGCGAAGGCGGCCTTCGACGAGCTGGGAAAGCCCGATCCCAAGAGCCGGTTCACCGTCGGCATCAGCGATGATGTTTCCCTCTCGAGTCTCGAGGTCGACCCCTCCTTTACGATTGAGCCCGAATCGGTCGTGCGCGCACTCTTCTACGGCCTGGGCGGCGACGGAACGGTCGGGGCCAACAAGCACTCGATCCAGATCATTGCGGAGGAGGCGGACCTCCATGCACAAGGATACTTCGTCTACGATTCCCACAAATCGGGAGCGCTGACCGTTTCCCATCTCCGGTTCGGCCCGAATCCGATCCGCTCGCCTTACTTGGTCTCCTCTGCCAACGTGATCGCTTGCCACTGGTTTCCCTTCCTGGAACGGGTCGACGTCCTCCGCTTCGCAGCTCCCGGATCCACCTTTCTCCTCAACAGCCCTTACGGGCCGGAAGCGGTCTGGGACCATCTCCCGCGGTCCGTACAGCGGCAGGTGGTGGAGAAGAAGTTGCGCTTCTTCGTGATCGATGCGTCCCGCATCGCCCGGGAGGCGAGGCTCAAAGGACGGACCAACACGGTCCTCCAGACCGCCTTTTTCGCGATCGCCGGCATCCTGCCTCGGGAGGAAGCGGTGGAGCAGGTTCGTCGATCGATCCGGAAGGCGTATGGAGGAAAGGGGGAAAAGGTCGTGGCGGAGAACCTCCAAGCCGTCGACCGTGCCCTTTCGAATCTCCATGAGGTCGAGCTTCCCCGACCCGTGACGAGCGTCTTCGACCGGCGCCCGGCGGTTCCCGCGGATGCCCCCGACTTCCTCCGCCGCGTGACCGGCCCGATGCTCGAAGGGCGGGGGGAAGAGATTCCGGTAGGGCTCTTCCCGGTCGACGGAACCTACCCTTCGGGCACCGCCGCCTTGGAGAAGCGGAACATCGCCGACTTCGTTCCCATCTGGGAACCGGAGATCTGCGTCCAGTGCGGCCAGTGCGGGTTCGTCTGCCCCCATAGCGTGATTCGGGCCAAATATTTCGACGAGGCCCGGCTTGACGGCTGCCCCTCCTCCTTTCTTTCGGCCCCGATCAATCTTCGCGGCTATCCCGGAGTCCGTTTTACCCTGCAAGTCTTCATGGAGGACTGCACCGGCTGCGGGCTTTGCGTCGACGTCTGTCCCGCCTACAGCGCCGTGAAGCCCGGCCTCAAGGCGATCCATATGGAAGCGAAGGAGCCCGTTCTGGAAGGAGCGCGCGCCAACATTTCCTTCTTCGAGCGCCTGCCGGTCAACGATCGTTCCCAAGTCGATTTCGCCAACGTTCGGGGTGTCCAGTTCCTTGAGCCGCTCTTTGAATTTTCCGGAGCCTGCGCCGGTTGCGGGGAGACTCCTTACCTTAAGCTGCTCTCGCAGCTCTTCGGCGACCGGCTGATGATCGCCAACGCCACCGGTTGCTCCTCGATCTACGGAGGAAACCTCCCGGTGACCCCTTGGGCCAAGAACGGCGAGGGGCGAGGGCCCGCCTGGTCCAACTCGCTCTTCGAGGACAATGCCGAGTTCGGCTTCGGTTTCCGACTCGCCGCCGACCAGCTCCGGGCGCGGGCGGAGGAGCTCCTCCAGAGCCTGGCGCCGTCGGTCGGCGAGGAGCTCGTCCGGGAGATCCTCTCGGCGCCGCAGAGCCGGGAATCGGAGATCCGCGCCCAGCGGCTGCGTCTGGAAGCCCTCCGCGGCAAGCTCGCTCCCTTGGTCGAAACGAGTCGGACGGCTCGCGAGCTTCTGTCGGTGCTCGACCATCTGGTCCGGCGTTCGATCTGGCTCGTCGGTGGGGACGGTTGGGCCTACGACATCGGCTTCGGCGGGCTCGACCATGTGCTCGCTTCGGGCCGCAACGTCAACGTCCTCGTTCTCGACACCGAGGTCTACTCCAATACCGGAGGGCAGGCCTCGAAGGCGACGCCGCTCGGAGCGGTCGCCAAGTTCGCCGCCGGGGGAAAGCGGGTGCCGCGGAAGGACTTGGTTTTACAGGCGATCGCCTACGGCAACGTCTATGTGGCCCAGGTTGCCATGGGGGCCAACCCGCAGCAGACGCTGCTCGCGTTCCGGGAAGCCGAGGCCTACGACGGCCCCTCTCTGATCCTCGCCTACTGTCACTGCATCGCCCACGGAATCGAGATGGAGCGGGGCTTGCGCCAGCAGGACTCGGCGGTCGCCAGCGGCTATTGGCCGCTCCTTCGCTTCAACCCCGCGATGCGGGCCGTCGGCGAAAATCCCTTCCGCCTCGACTCGCCCCGCCCGACGATCCCGTTCCGGCAGTACGCCTACCAAGAGTTGCGCTACCGGGCGCTCGCGATGAGCCGACCCGCCGAGGCCGAACGGCTCGCCGAGCGAGCGCAAGCGCTTGTGCTCGAAAAGTATCGGATCTACGAACAACTGGCGGGCTTCCGAGAAGGAAGGGCGCCCTTTCCCGTGGGGGCCTCGGAGCCGGCAACGGGGGCTCCCCCCGCTTAGGAGACAGATCGATGGATCTCACCACCGCCTACATGGGGCTTTCACTCCGCAATCCGCTGATCGCCTCGGCTTCGCCCTTGACCGGCGAAATCGGTGCGATCCGCCGTCTGGAAGACGCGGAGGCTGGGGCGGTGGTGCTTCCTTCGATTTTCGAAGAGCAGATCCGAGCCGAGGAAGAGCGCTGGGAGCGGCTGACTTCGGCGGGAGTCGAAAGCTTCCCCGAGGCGTTGACCTATTTCCCCGATTGGAGCGCCTATCGGGTCGGGCCCGATCGCTACCTGGAGCTGATCCGCGAGG
>NZ_CABFUZ020000153.1 GCF_902143385.2 Methylacidimicrobium cyclopophantes | reverse complement strand
GGGGGATCGCCCCCGCCGTCACATTCTTCCGGGTCGGGGAAGATCCCGCCTCGGAGCTCTACGTTCGTATGAAGGAGAGGAAGGCGAAGGAGCTGGGCATTCTCTCCGAGGTGGTGGTTTTACCGGGAAGGGCGACGGAGCAGGAACTGCTCCTCCGCTTGGAGGAGAAGAACCGAGATCCACGGATCCACGGCATCTTGGTGCAGATGCCGCTCCCGCCGCAGATTCGAGCCGAGGTGGTTTGCCAAACGATCGATCCCACCAAGGACATCGATGGATTCCATCCGCTCAACGCCGGCAAGCTGCTTTTGGGCGATCCCTCCGGATTCCCTCCCTGCACTCCTGCCGGCATTTGCGAGATCTTCCGGCACTACGGCCTGAAGACGGCCGGGGCGGAAGTCGTGATCCTCGGGAGGAGCAATATCGTGGGAAAGCCTCTCGCCGCTCTCCTCTTGGCCAAGGGTGCCCAAGGCGATGCCACGGTAACGGTCCTTCACTCCCAAAGCCGCAACATCCCGGAACATTGCCGCCGTGCCGACTTCTTGATCGCGGCCCTAGGAAAGGCCGAATTCGTCCGAGGGAACATGGTCAAGCCCGGAGCCGTCGTCGTCGACGTGGGGGTCACCCGCCTACCCGACCCCTCTCTTCCGGGTGGGAGCCGGATTGCGGGAGACGTCCATTTCGCGGAGGTGCGTCGGACCGCCGGTTGGCTCACCCCGAATCCGGGGGGAGTCGGCCCGATGACCATCGCCATGCTGCTCGCCAACACCGTCGAGGCCGCCGAGCGGCTTGCCGATCGAAAGGCGGATTAACCGCCCGTCTCTCTCATCTGCCCTCAGCCCCGATTTCCGATGCCGCAACGGCGATCGCAACAGGAGCTATTCCCCGTTGGGGCCCGCGGCCGATGCTCTCTCGAGAAGTTGACTCCACTGCGGTCTCTCGGTCGAAGCTTCCTCCTCGACTAAAGCCGGCTGCGCGGGCGGCTCTCCATGCTCGATCAGCCGCAGATGGCGATAGGCACGGAATCCCGTCCCTGCGGGGATCAGATGGCCCATGATGATGTTTTCCTTGAAGCCTCGGAGCTTGTCGATCTTCCCCAAGGTGGCAGCCTCGGTGAGGACCCGAGTGGTGTCCTGGAAGCTCGCGGCGGCGATGAAGCTCTCGGTCTCGACCGAGGCCTTGGTAATCCCGAGAAGGACGGGAACCCCTTCGGCCGGCTTACCTCCCTTTGCTTCCACTTCTCGGTTCGTTCGCTCGAATTCGAGCCGATCCACCTGCTCTCCCCACAGGAACGGGGTGTCACCCGCATCGAGGATCTTCACCTTGCGCAACATCTGCCGGATGATGATCTCGACGTGCTTGTCGTTGATCTCGACCCCTTGCAGCCGGTAGACCTCCTGTACTTCATTGAGGAGATATTCCTGGAGCTCCTGGACTCCGCCCACCTCCAGAATCTCCTGCGGGACAATCGGTCCTTCGGTGAGCTGTTGCCCTTTGCGCACGACATCGCCCTTGAAGACGATCAGATGCTTGGAAAGAGGAATCAGATGTTCCTCCTCCTGCCCCGACTGCGGGTCCTGGATTAGCAGCCGACGCTTGCCGCGGACGATGCCGCCATCCTCGACGATTCCGTCGATTCGCGCGATCTCCGCCGAATCCTTTGGACGCCGCGCCTCGAAGAGTTCCGCCACGCGTGGGAGTCCCCCCGTAATGTCTTTGGTCTTCACCAGCTTTCTGGGCGTCCGGGCGATTCGCTGTCCGGCGGCCACATGCTCCTTGGGCTTGACCTCGATGCGCGCCCCCGCAGGGATGCCGTAAAACGCGAGCACTTCGCCGCTCTTTTCGTCTCGGATCACGATCTGCGGGTGGAGATCGTGCTTATGCTCGATCACGACCGTCCCGATCTGCTTGGTTGCCTCGTCGAGCTCCTTCTTGACCGTCACGCCCTCGATGATGTCGTGGAACTCCACGACCCCGGCCTTTTCCGTGAGAACCGGAACGTTGTAAGGATCCCACTGGACGAATACCTGTCCCTTCTTGACTGCGCCGCCGTCCGGCACCGAGACGAGGCTGCCCATGACGATCGTGTGGCGCTCGAGCTCGCGACCGGATGCGTCCACCACTGAAAGGAATCCGGATTTGTTCAAGACGACGAAATTGCCGTCCAGAGAGCGCACTACCCGAAGATCGATATACTGAACCAAGCCGTCGTTTTTGGCTCGGATCTGCGGTTGCTTGAAAATCTGGGAAGCGGTCCCACCGATGTGGAATGTCCGCATCGTCAATTGCGTCCCGGGTTCTCCAATCGACTGGGCGGCAATCACCCCGACCGATTCGCCCAGCTTCGCCATTCGATTGGTGGCGAGATTGAGCCCATAGCACTTGGCGCAAACCCCCCACTTGCTTTCGCACGTAAGCGCCGAGCGGATCCGCACCTTCTCGACGCCTAACTGCTCCACCGCCCGCGCCTTCGCGTCGTCGAAGAGCTCCCCGCTGACAACGATCTTCTTGCGGGTCATCGGGTCGGTGATGTCCTCGCACGAAACCCGGCCGTAAATCCGGTCGCTCAGCTTGACGATCTCTTCATCTCCCTCGTAGATCGCCTGCGCGACCAACCCGTTTGTCGTGCCGCAATCCTCTTCGGTGATCACCACGTCCTGCGCCACGTCGTGGAGCTTGCGAGTCATGTACCCGGCGTCCGCGGTCTTGAGAGCGGTGTCCGCCAGCCCCTTCCGCGCGCCATGCGTGCTGATGAAGTACTCGAGGACCGAGAGCCCCTCACGGAAATTGGAGGTGATCGGTCTCTCGATGATTTCGCCGGACGGTTTTGCCATCAAGCCACGGATTCCCGCGAGCTGCCGCACCTGCTGGCGATTTCCCCGCGCACCCGAATCCACCATCAGGAAGAGTGGATTAAACTCCGAGCGGTCCCGATTGCTTTCCAAGGTGCGGAGGATCACGCCGGAAATCTCGTCGGTGGCTTGGGTCCAGATGTCGACGATCTTGTTGTAGCGCTCCCCGTCGGTGATTGCCCCCGATCGGTACTGGCGCTCGACGACGGTCACCCGCTCTTGGGCTTTCGCCACGACCCGTGCTTTCTCTTCCGGGATGATCATATCACTCATTCCGATGGAGATCCCCGCCTGCGTCGCTTCTCGGAAGCCGACGCGCTTGAGCTGATCGAGGCAGAGCGTGGTCTCTTCCCGGCCTACGAGCTGATAGCAGCGCAAGATGAGGTCGCCGAGCTGCTTCTTCCCCGCCGGCTTGTTGAAAAAGCCGAGATCCTTCGGCCAAATTTGATTGAAGATCACCCTGCCGGGAGTCGTTTCGATAAACCGCTTTTCCTTGTCTCCGAAAAGCGTATTTCGACCGAAGTCGGGGTTCGCAAAGAGAATGGAATCGTGGGTCTTCACTACACCTTCTCCCAACGCGAAGAGGACCTCGTCCGCATCGGAGAAGAGCGGACGCCGGGGCGGTGAAACCCCAGGAGGAAGTCGGTGCGGCGACTGCGTAAGGTAGTAGCAGCCGAGCGTGATGTCCTGCGTCGGCGTCATGATCGGCCGGCCGCTCGACGGGGAAAAGATGTTTTGGGAGGCGAGCATCAACAACCGAGCCTCCAGCTGCGCCTCGATCGAGAGCGGCACGTGCACCGCCATCTGATCGCCATCGAAGTCCGCATTGTAGGCCGTGCAGACGAGCGGATGAATCCGAATGGCGTCGCCTTCGATCAGCACCGGCTCGAAAGCCTGGACCGAGAGGCGATGGAGCGTCGGAGCCCGATTCAAAAGCACCGGGTGCCCTTGGGTCACCTGATCGAGTATATCCCAAACCAGCGGGTCTTGCTTCTCGATCATCTTCTTGGCGCTCCGCACCGTATGGACGTGACCAAGCTCTCGGAGCCTTCGGATCATGAAGGGCTCGAAAAGGACCAGGGCCATCTTCTTCGGTAACCCGCACTGGTTGAGCTTCAATTCAGGACCGACGACGATCACCGACCGGCCGCTATAATCGACCCTCTTCCCCAAGAGGTTCATTCGGAAGCGGCCCGTCTTCCCCCGAAGCATATCCGATAGGGATTTGAGCGGCCGATTGCCGACTCCGGTCACCGCTCTCCCGTGACGACCATTATCCAGCAGAGCATCGACAGCCTCCTGGAGCATGCGCTTTTCATTCCGGATGATCACTTCCGGAGTCTTCAACTGCAAAAGGGTCCGCAGCCGGTTGTTCCGATTGATCACCCGCCGATAGAGATCGTTGAGGTCAGAAGTTGCGAACCGTCCTCCTTCGAGGGGGACCAAGGGGCGCAGATCGGGAGGAATCACCGGCAGGATCTCGAGGATCATCCATTCGGGCCGGGTGCCGACGCCCAGGAAGCCTTGAACGAGCTTCAACCTCTTCGCCATCTTCTTGCGGAGCTGCTTGCTGCGGGTCTGCTCCATACTTTGGGCGAGCTGGCTTGCGAGCTCTTCCAAGTCGATCATCCGCAAGCAATCCCGCACGGCTTCCGCGCCCATCTTGGCGACGAAGGATCCCTCCCCGTACTGCGCGACCGCATCCCGGTGCTCATGCTCGGTCAGAAGCTGTCTCGGGCGCAGTTGCGTCTGCCCAGGATCGATGACGAGATAATCCTCGTAGTAGATCACCCTTTCCAGATCCCGAGCCGTCATGTCCATCATGAGGCCGAGCCGGCTCGGCATGCACTTGAGAAACCAGATATGGGCCACGGGGACGGCGAGCCGGATGTGACCCATCCGCTGCCTGCGGACCCGGGAGAGGGTCACCTCGACTCCGCAGCGATCGCAAACCACCCCTTTGTATTTGATGCGCTTGTACTTCCCGCAGGCGCACTCCCAATCCTTGGTCGGCCCAAAGATTCGCTCGCAGAAGAGGCCCCCCTTTTCGGGTTTGAAGGTGCGGTAATTGATGGTTTCCGGGTTCTTTACCTCCCCTTTGCTCCACGATTCGATGGTTTCCGGCGAAGCGATCGTGATGCACGCTTCGTTGAAATCGCTCGACCGTTCCAACCCGAGAATCTCTCGAGCCGTCATGCTTTCGGTAACCATACTATCCCTCCGCCGCATTGCGCTTTTTGCGGTCGCCACCGCGTTGCTTCCAATCACCAAAGCCGATCATGCCGCCTCTGGACCGGCGGGAGCCTTTCGAATCTCGCCGTTCCCCATCTCGCTCTCCGTGGGGGCCCGAACCCCGATCTTGGGGTCGAGGCAGAGGCCCTGCAGCTCCTTGAGCAGAACGTTGAAGGATTCCGGTCGACCGGGCTCCAGGTAGTTCTCCCCCTTGACGATCGTCTCGTAGATGCGCGTTCGTCCGGAAACGTCGTCGGATTTGACGGTGAGCATTTCCTGGAGCGTATAGGCGGCTCCGTAAGCCTCCATCGCCCAGACTTCCATTTCTCCGAAGCGCTGGCCGCCGTACTGCGCTTTGCCCCCCAGGGGTTGCTGGGTAACAAGAGCATAGGGCCCGACCGCCCGGGCGTGGATCTTGTCGGCGACCATGTGATTGAGCTTCATCATGTAAATTACGCCCACCACGACCCGCTGGTCGAAACGATCTCCGGTTCGCCCGTCGTAAAGGTAGGTCTTCCCGTCTTCGTCGAGCCCCGCTTCCCGAAGGAACTTCTGGATCTGCTCTTCCTTCACGCCGTCGAAAACCGGCGTCGCAACGGCGAAGCCGAGCGTCCTGGCGGCAATGCCCAGGTGCGTCTCCAGTACCTGACCGACGTTCATTCGAGAAGGGACACCCAGCGGATTGAGGACGATGTCGACGGGGGTGCCGTCCGGGAGAAACGGCATGTCCTCGACCGGAACGATCCGAGAGACCACTCCCTTGTTCCCATGGCGGCCGGCCATCTTGTCCCCGATGGAGATCTTTCGCTTGCTGGCGATGTAGACCTTGACCTGCTTGACGATCCCCGGCTCGATGTCCTCCCGGCTCTCCACCTGATCGAGCTCGCCCTCCTTATCGTTGCGAAGCTGCTCGAACTTCGACTCGAAGCTCCCAATGATCTCGAAGATCTTGGTCCGGATCGGGCTCGGATCGATTTCGATATGGTCGCAACAGGCCGCCATCTTCCGGAGGAGCGTCTTCGTAATCTTCCGGTTGGCCGGAATCACGATCTCTCCGGTTTCCGCATCTACGACATCCAGCGGGATCTTTTCGTTGAGCAGAATGTTGGAGAGCGCCTGCGTCAGCTCTTCCTTGAGCTCGTTCTCCTTCTGCTCGTACCGGCTTTCGATCTCCTTGATCTTCTGCTTGGCCTCGCTGAGGCCGAGTTTTTCCTTCTCCGACTTGGACTGGTGACTACTGACCCGGACGTCCATGACGATTCCGCTCGTCCCGGAAGGAACCCGCAGCGACGAGTCCTTTACATCGGCCGCCTTGTCTCCGAAGATCGCACGCAACAGCCGCTCTTCCGGAGCCAGCTCGGTCTCGCTGACCGGGCTGATCTTGCCGACGAGAATGTCGCCCGGCTTGACCTCCGCCCCGATCCGAACGATGCCGTCGGTACCGAGATTCTTCAGAGCCTCGTCTCCGACATTCGGGATATCCCGGGTAATCTCTTCGGGACCGAGCTTGGTATCGCGGGCGACGATCTCGAATTCGTCGATATGAACGCTGGTAAAAAGATCCTCCTTGACCAGTCGCTCCGAAAGAACGATCGCGTCCTCGAAGTTGTATCCATTCCACGGCATGAAGGCGACCACCAGATTCTGGCCAAGAGCCAGCTCCCCATTCGACGTCGAGGGACCATCCGCCAGCGGGTCCCCCCGCTTCACCAGATCCCCTTTGCGGACGATCGGCTTCTGGTTGATGCAGGTGCCCGCGTTCGACCGCATGAACTTCCGGAGGGAAAACGTGCGCGGAGCGTGCTCATGCTTGCTCTTTTTCTTCTTTTCCCCCTCGCCTCCGGTCGGCTCGACGACGATCTCCGTTCCGGTTACCGAAACGACCTTCCCCTCTATGTCACTCAGAAGGACCGCGCCGACGTCTTCGACCACCCGACGCTCCATTCCGGTCCCCACGATCGGCGCTTCCGGGTTGAGAAGGGGAACGGCCTGACGCTGCATATTGGAGCCCATCAGAGCTCGGTTAGCGTCATCATGCTCCAAAAACGGGATGAGGGCCGTCGCGACGGAAACCACTTGCTTGGAGGAGACGTCGAGGAAATTGACCTTTTCTCGATCGACCTCCATGAACTCTCCGCGGAATCGGACGGCGACGCGCTTGCTCAAGATCGACCCGTCTTCCCCGACAGGGGTGCTGGCCATGCCGATGATCACGTTTTCTTCCTGATCCGCGGATAAGTAGACGATCTCCCTTGTCGCCCTGCCGTCGACCACCCTCCGATAAGGCGTTTCGAGGAAGCCATAGTCGTTGAAACGTCCGAAACAGGACATCGAAGCGATCAAGCCGATGTTTGGTCCCTCCGGGGTTTCAATCGGGCAGATGCGCCCGTAGTGGGAAGGATGGACGTCCCGGACCTCGAAGCCCGCCCGTTCCCGGGAAAGACCCCCGGGCCCGAGCGCCGAAAGCCTCCGTTTGTGCGTCAGCTCCGAAAGGGGATTGATCTGATCCATGAGCTGGGAGAGTTGACTGCGGGCGAAGAAGTCGCGAATGGTGGCCGAGAGCGCTTTCGGATTGATCAACTTCTGAGGCGTCATCCCCTCGGCGTTTACGTCGAAAAGGGTCATCCGCTCCTTCACAAGCCGCTCGGTTCGCGCCAAGCCGATCCGGCACTGGCTCGCCACGAGTTCCCCAACACTCCTCACCCGACGATTTCCCAGATGGTCGATGTCGTCCGTCGTCCCTTCGCCGTGCTGGAGAGCAATCAAATAGCGCGTGGCCGCTACGATGTCCTCGGGGGTCAGCGTGCGAATGTCCAGGCTCGTTTCGAGCCCCAATTTCTGGTTCAGCTTATAGCGCCCGACCCGGCCTACGTCGTAGCGCTTCGGATCGAAAAGAAGGCGCTTGAGCAAGAGCTTCGCATTGGCCTCCGTCGGGGGATCTCCCGGGCGCAAGCGCCGGTAGATCTCCTTGAGCGCCTCGCCCTGATCTCTCGCCGAATCCCTTCGCAAACATTTGACGATCGTGTCGTCCTCTCGGATATCGACGACCCGGATAGTCTTGACGTCGGCCTCCATCAAGAGCCGCACGGCCGTTTTCGTGAGGGGCTCGAGCCCTCGGACGAGCACCTTCTCTGGATCCCGAGGATCCCGCGCCTCGCGTACCAACACCTTGTTCGGAAGATCCTCGTCGCTCGGCGGAGCCGCTTCGAGATCGAGCTCTTCCACCGGATAGAAAAGGCCGAGAATCTCTTCGTCGCTTCCGTGGCCGAGGGCCCGCAAGAGCGTGGTGACCAGGAACTTTCTCCGCTTCTTTCGCCGATCGAGATGGACGTGGAGCAGATCGCTCGTGTCGAAAGCCACTTCCAACCAGGTGCCGCGATCCGGGATCACACGAAACGAGTAGAGCACCTTGCCGTTCAAATGGAGGCTCGATTCGAAGCAGATGCCGGGCGAGCGATGGAGTTGGCTGACGATCACTCGCTCCGCTCCATTGATGACGAAGCTCCCGTGATCGGTCATCAAAGGAAGCTCGCCCATATAGACGCGCTCTTCCTTCAATCCGTTTTCGTCCCGCAGGCGGAACGTTACGTAGAGGGCGGCCGCGTACGTCTCCCCATGCTGCAGGCAGTGGAGAGGCGAAAACTTGGGAGGAGTCGTCTCATAGGAAAGATATTCGAGGCGTACTTTTCCATCGTAGCTTTCGATAGGAAATACCTCGAGGAAGACCCCGTGAAGGCCATCCGGCTTCCGCTCGCTCGCGGGAACGCCCAGCTGGAGAAACTCCTCGTAGGACCGAATCTGATGCTCGATCAAATTCGGCAAGGGCACCGCTTCCTCGATCTTTCCGAAGTTCACTCGCTGCCAAGCTCTTTTGCTCATGCCTCTTTCTGCCGTCCCCCGATCGGTTCGGCCGGCCCGGAAGGTTCTCCTCACCGGGCCCCGATGCTGTTTTCTCTGATCTCGCTCAGATCGTTTCTCTTATTGGATCTCGACCTGCGCACCCGCCGCCTCGATCTTTTTCTTGATGGCTTCCGCTTCTTCCTTGGTCACTCCCTCTTTGATCGCCTTGGGAGCGCTCTCTACCAAAGCCTTCGCTTCGGCCAGACCGAGGCCCGAGACCGCAGCCCGAACTTCCTTGATCACCGCGATCTTATTGGCACCGACAGCCTTCAGGATCACGTTAAAGGCGGTCTTCTCCTCCGCGGCCGCCTTCGGGCCCTCGGCTCCGCCCGCAGGGGCCGCCGCAACGGCTACCGGAGCCGCAGCGCTGACCCCCCACTTCTCTTCGAGTTGCTTCACCAACTGAGCCACTTCGAGAACCGTTAGGTTACTCAACTGCTCTACCACCGCATTCAAGTCTGCCATGCTTTCCTTTCCGATCCCGTAGCGTCACGCGCCCGCGTTGACGATTCTCCCCGGAGGGCTCCAAGGCTAGCGGGACCTTTCTCCCTTTCCTATGGGCGATTCCATCGACCGCCCCCTTCGGACCATTCGCCGAAGCTCGCTTGCGAAAGACTCCACCGATTGCCGCTCACGTCGCCGCTGCGCCTTCCTGCTGCTTTTCATGCGCCGCAAGCGTCCGCGCAAGAGCCCGCGAAGGTTCCGACAGAACGGAAACCAGTCGGGTCGCCGGCGCCTGGAGAAGGCCCAGCAGCTTTCCCAGCAGCTCTTCTCGGCTCGGTAACTCCGCCAACGCAGCCGCCTCGGCGGCGCTTAACGTGCGATCGTCGAGGAGGCCGCCCAACAGCTTCGGGCGAGTAAATTCCGCGACGAAGTTCTTCAAAATCTTCGAAGCGGCGATCATGTCACCGTGCGCGATCGCGGCGACCTGTCCCTTTAGGGTCCACTCTTCGGGCAACCGCCGACTTTCCCGAAGGATACGCGTCAGCGCTTGGTTTTTCGCAACCCGGCAACGCGCCCCGACGGAAGCCAACCGCTGGCGCAGCTCCCGGAATTCTTCCGCCCGGAGGCCGGAATAGGCAACGAACAAAATATAGGCCGAGCCTTCGAGCCACTCCTGGATTTCGATCGAAAGAAACTTCTTTTCCGGCCTCATGACCTCATCCCTTTCCCTTGCTGTCACTTGCGCTGAAACTCCGCTGGATCGAGCGGAATCTTCGGACTGACCGTCGCGGAAAGACCCAGCGACTCGACATACCGGCCTTTCGCCGTCGCCGGCTTCGCTTTTTGGACGGCTTCCATCGCCTGGAGGGCGTTTTCCCGCAAGGCCTCCGTCGTAAACGAGCGCCTTCCGATCACAATATGCACATTGGCGCTCTTATCCATCTTGAACTCGACCCGCCCCGCCTGACACTCCCGCACCGCGGAAACCACGTCTTCGGTAACCGTTCCGGTGCGCGGGTTCGGCATCAGGCCTCGCGGACCGAGGATCTTGCCCAACTTACGCACTTCCTGCATCGCGTCAGGCGTCGCGATCGCCACATCGAACCCGGTAAATCCTTCCGAAACTTTTTTTATGAGATCCTCGAAGCCGACGAAATCGGCTCCAGCCTCTTTCGCCGCCTCGGCCGCGGAGCCGCGAGCGAACACGGCTATGCGAACTTTTTTACCGGACCCGTGGGGGAGCCGAAGGCTGCCTCGGACCATCTGCTCGCCCTGTTTCGGATCGACGCCCAAATGCATCGCGAGCTCCACCGACTCGTCGAAGCGAGCCTTGGGCATCTTCGCCAAAACCTCAAGAGCCTCGCCGATCCCATATCGCTTCCCGGGATCAACCTGCTTCACCGCCTCCCGGTAGCGCTTGCTTCGTTTCGCACTCACTTCTCTCTCCCTTCGCTTCGAGCCATTTCCCGGAACAAGACCCTCTCGCCTTATCCCTCGATGTCGATTCCCATGCTCCGCGCCGTCCCCGCGATGATCCGGAATGCGGCTTCATCGGAATTGGCATTCAAATCCTTCTTTTTCTGCCGGACGATTTCCATGACCTGCGCCCGTCCCACCTTCGCCACCTTGACGCGATTGGGCTCCTTCGATGCGGTGGCGATGTTCGCGGCTTTCTTCAACAAGACGGCCGCCGGAGGAGATTTCGTCACGAAGCTGAAGGACTTATCCTTATAAATCGTGATGACGACCGGAAGCAGCATCCCCGCTTCCTTTTGCGTCTTCGCGTTGAACTCCTTGCAAAAGCCCATGATGTTGACGCCGTGCTGGCCGAGAGCGGGTCCGACGGGCGGAGCTGGGTTCGCTTGTCCGGCTGGTATCTGGAGCCTAACGATCGCATGTACTTCTTTGGCCATTTCCTTCTTCCTCTCTCGCTTCTCCGCCGGGACAAGCCCAACGCTCGGAGCAAGACCCTGTCACGTTGCTTTTTCTACCTGCCAAAACTCGAGCTCCACCGGGGTCGAGCGCCCGAACATGTTGACGGAAATCCAGAGCTTTCCGCGCTCTAGATCCACTCCTTCGACAACTCCTTCCGAGTTCAGGAAGGGACCATCGCCCACCTTCACCCGATCGCCGACGGCAAAGGAAGTCTTCGGTGAAGGACGCTCCTTCCCTTCTTCCATCTGCCGGAGAATCTCGCCCACCTGCTCCGGAGGCATCGGTAACGGGTTTTCCCCGCCGGCGAATCCGATCACTCCGGGGGTTTCTCGGATGAAGTGCCACGTCTTTTCGATCAGCTTATCCTTGGCGTCGCGCAGCCGCATTCGGACAAAGACATATCCGGGATAGATCTTGCGATCCATTTGGACCCGCTTTCCCCTCCGGATCTCCGAGACGCGCTCCACCGGGATTACCACTTGACCGATGAGATCTCCCATCTCCTCCGTTTGTATCCGCCTCTCGATACTCTTCTTGACGCGCGCTTCATGCGCCGAAAGCACATGGAGGACATACCACTGGCCCGTATCCTCGGATGACTGCGCTTCGCTTCTCTTCTCTTCGGTCAAGCCGACTCCGTTTGCTTCTTCGAGCGGTTTCATCGAGCGTCCTACAAGTGCAGCCTGGTCAGAAAGCCGACCACCCGGATCAGCAAGAAGTCCGCGAACGTCACGACGGCCGCGAGCAAGACCGAAGAGATTGCGACTACCACAGTCGAATCAATCAACTCCCGGTAGCGGCGCGCTCCCTTTTCTTGGGGCTCCCACGGCCAGGAGCACTTCTTCAGCTCTCCAGAAACCTCGGCGAGAAAGCTCGCCACCCGCTTCCTTTGCCGAGCCCACACCCACCCCAACGCGACGACACTCGCCAGCCCGAGCACCAACGCGATCCATGTTGAGATAGTAAAATTTTGCATAGCCGCAGGGCAGGAGGGACTCGAACCCCCAACCGACGGTTTTGGAGACCGCTACTCTACCAATTGAGCTACTGCCCTGTTTTTGGGGTCTTATACCAGATAAACAGATTCTCCGCCGGATTCAACCCTTCTCCCATTCTTCTCGGATTACGCGAGAATCTCCGTGACCCTTCCGGCACCCACGGTCTTACCCCCTTCTCGGATAGCGAAGCGCATCGCCTTCTCCATCGCGATGGGAGTGATCAACTCGACCTCCACCTCGACATTGTCGCCGGGCATGACCATCTCGACCCCTTCCTTGAGCTTCACGTTGCCGGTGACATCGGTCGTCCGGAAATAGAACTGAGGACGATACCCGGCGAAAAAGGGCGTATGACGACCCCCTTCTTCCTTGGTCAGCACATAGACCTGGGCCTTGAACTTCGTGTGAGGGGTAATGCTTCCCGGCTTCGCAACCACTTGCCCCCGCTCGACATCCTCTTTCTTGATGCCGCGGAGCAATACGCCCACGTTATCGCCGGCCTCCGCCGACTCGAGGATCTTCCGGAACATCTCGATATCGGTCACCACGGTCTTCACGGTGGGTCGGATCCCCACGATCTCGACCTCTTCCATGCGCTTGAGCACCCCCCGCTCCACGCGACCCGTTACCACCGTTCCCCGGCCCTCAATATTGAAAACGTCCTCCACCGGCATGAGAAACGGCTGGTCCTTCGGACGTTCCGGGATCGGAATATATTCGTCCATTGCGGCAATGAGGGCTAGGATGTTCTTTTCCTGCTCCGCGTCCCCTTCCAAAGCCTTTAACGCGCTTCCCCGGACGATCGGAATCTTGTCTCCCGGAAACTCATACTTGCTCAGCAACTCGCGGACTTCGAGCTCCACCAGATCGATCAACTCCTGATCATCGACCATGTCGACCTTGTTGAGAAAGACCACGATCGCCGGCACCCCGACCTGACGAGCAAGAAGGATATGCTCCCGGGTCTGCGGCATCGGGCCGTCGGGAGCGCTCACGACGAGAATCGCCCCATCCATCTGTGCCGCACCCGTGATCATGTTCTTGATGTAGTCGGCGTGTCCGGGGCAGTCGACGTGGGCGTAGTGGCGATTATCCGATGAATATTCGACATGGGTGGTACTGATCGTAATGCCCCGCTCCCTCTCCTCCGGTGCATTGTCGATCTGATCGTACCCCTTCTTTTCCGCAAGACCCTTCTTGGCAAGGACAGAGGTGATCGCTGCCGTCAACGTGGTTTTCCCATGATCCACATGCCCGATGGTGCCTACATTCACATGCGGCTTCGAACGTACGAAACTCTCTTTCGCCATGAATACTCCTCGCTCCTTTGCTTCTTACTCTTTCCGATTCTCTAAACCGTCTTCCTTGCGGCCGAGCCCATGACCGGGCTCGAACCGGTGACCTCGTCCTTACCAAGGACGTGCTCTGCCAACTGAGCTACATGGGCACTCGCCGCTTTCCCTTCTTTGGGACAACACCCCGTCCTTGAGAGAAGGATAACGATCGCCAAGCTCGCGCTCAATGTCAAGCTTGGCCTTGCTCCAAAAAGAAAAAGAATCTTATCCCGAGCTCTCGCCGGAACCGACTCCCGGCCCGCTCCGCAACTCTCCGGGCGCAAGGCGAAGCACGCGCGCATCGAGGCTCCCCGAGGCCACTCGAACCCGTAGCTCGCGACCGATCAACTCCGGGCTCGCTTTCCGAAGAATACGCCCTTGTTCATCAAAGGCAATCGCATACCCCCGTTGCAAGGTGGCTTCCGGGCTCAAAGCCGCCAGCCGCGCCGCCCACTGCTCGACCTGTTCCGACAAGCGGCGGATCTGCTCCTCACACCGTAAAGCCTTCCAATGGCGGACGAGATACTCCCAACGCTCTTTCTTGATCGACACCGCCCGCCGCAGGGAACGTTGGAGCGCCTCCTCTTCCTCATCCACCATCTGCTGCCAGCGCGAAAGGATGCGGGAGGGCTCGCGAAAGAACGGACTTCCGGCCAACCGCGCCAACCGCTCTCGGCCGAGTTCCAGCATTCTGGCCACCGCCCGCCCGGCCTGTTGCCGCAACCGCTCCACCTCCGAGCGCCAGTCATTCCAATCGCGGGCGATCAGCTCCGCCGCCGCGGATGGCGTAGGGGCACGAAGATCGGCAGCCAAATCCGCAATCGTGAAATCGGTTTCGTGGCCGACTCCCGACACGGTCGGAACGCGACAATCCGCCAGCGCTCGTGCCACGATCTCCTCATTGAAGGGCCACAAGTCTTCCAAGCTGCCTCCACCCCGGGCGATCACCAGAACGTCGACCGAAGGGGGGCCGTTAAAAGCACGGATCGCGGCCGCAATCGCCCTAGCCGCCTGGGCCCCCTGGACCGGCACGTCACGAACGAAAATTTCCAACCCCGGCGCCCTTCGCTCCAAAATGCGCAGGAAGTCCTGGATCACCGCACCCTTAAGGGAAGTGACCAAGCCCACCCTTTCCGGAAAAGCCGGGAGTCTGCGCTTGCGGGCGGAGTCGAAAAGGCCTTCCGCCGCCAACCTCCTCTTCAACGCTTCCAGCCTCTCGAGCAACGCCCCTTCCCCCCGCGCTTGCACGTCCGCGGCAACGATCTGATATTGACCCCGCGCTTCGAAAATGGTCAGCCGTCCTCGAACGACGACTGCGGCACCCTCTCGAAGGCGGATCGACAGACGAGCAGCGTCAGATCGAAAGAGGACGATCTGGATGACCGCCTGCTCGTCCTTGAGGGTGAAGTAATAATGGCCGGAGCTCGGACAGCGCAGATTCGAGATCTCTCCCTCCACCCATACTTGCGGGAAGCCGGCCTCGAGAAGCGCCCGGACTCTCCGCGTCAATTCGCTAACGGAAAGAGGCTTTTCGGCGCTCTCCCCGGGAGCCGTCGCCTCCGCCCCGGGCTTCCCCCAAAAGTCGAGCTCCTGCTCTTCGATCAGTGGATCTCCCGCCATAACTTCTGCTCGATCAACCTTTGAATGACCTCCGGATAGAGTCGATGCTCCGCCTCCTGAATGCGAGCATGCAGGCTTTCGGGAGTATCGCCCGGCCGGATCGGCACCCGCGCCTGCCCGAGGATCGGACCGCTATCCACCTCCGGCTCCACCCAATGCACCGTACAACCCGTTTCGGCCACACCCGCCTCCAAGGCCTGCTTCCAGGCTTCTTTGCCTTTGAAAGCGGGAAGCAGCGAAGGATGGATGTTGAGGATCTTTCCCGGATAGGCGGCCAAAAGAGGGCCCTTGAGCACGCGCAGGAAGCCGGCAAGAACCACCAAGTCGACTCCAAAGCGCCGAAGGGATCGAGCCAGCTCCTCCTCGATATGGGGCTCGAGCCAAGTCCGATACCGTCCCTTCGGAAGAACGACGGTGGGGATCTTTGCCGACCGGGCCAGCTCCAGGATCCTGGCGTCTTCCCGATCGCTCAGGACGACGGAGATCGAGGCGGAGAGGCGTCCGGTGGCGATTGCATCCAAGATCGCGGCAAAGTTGCTGCCGCGGCCCGATCCGAGGATGCCCAGCCTCACTTGTCTTTCCGCACTCATCCCTTCTGCCAAGCCTCCCAAGCCGCGGTAGTCGATCTGCCTTCCACGAGCGGGAAGAAGCGGATCTCCACCCCCATTCTTTCCAACGCTTCCCGTTCTTCCGCATCGAGAGTTTCGCGCCGGTAATCGCCCCCTTTTACGTAAATCCTCGGCCGAACCGCTCGGAGAAATGCGGTTGCCCGTAGTCCGGGGAAGATCGTCACCAGATCGACCGGCCGGAGAGCGGCGAGAAGCTCCGCCCTCTCCGCCTCCGGATGAACCGGCCGCCTCTCTCCCTTCCGCGCGCGAACCGACTCGTCATCGTTGATCCCTACCCAGAGCAGGTCTCCCAACGATCGAGCGAAGGAGAGGCTACGAAGATGGCCGACGTGCAACAGATCGAAGCAGCCGTTAGTCGCAACGATCCTCTTCCCCTCGAGCTCCTCCCGCACTCGAGGAACTTCCGCCATCGAGACCACGAACGCCCGACCCTCGCTCATCCCTGCCCTCCCTCGCCGATCATCTTTTCCGGGCGGATGAGCTCCTCAAGCTCTTCCACCGACAAATATCCCCCTTCCAGACAAACTTCCCGAATGGTCTTCTGCTCGCGATAGGCCTGCTGTGCGATCTTGGCCGACCGATCATAACCCAGCCGGGGAGCCAGAGCGGTCACGAGCATGAGAGATCGCTCGACCTCGTTGCGAAGCACTTCCAGATTCGGCCGCAACCCCTCGAGGCAAAAGAGCCGAAAGCACCGGCACGCGTCGCTCAGGAGCCGGATCGAGCTCAGCAGATCGAAGACGATCATGGGCTTGAAGACGTTGAGTTCGAAATTTCCCTGGGAGCCTGCAAACCCGATCGCCGCGTCCGCCCCCATGACCTGAACGCAGACCATCGCCATCGCTTCCGCCTGGGTCGGATTGACCTTGCCCGGCATGATGGATGAGCCGGGTTCGTTCTCCGGCAGCACCAGCTCGGCAAGACCGCAGCGCGGACCCGAGCCCATCCAGCGGATGTCATTGGCCAGCTTGAAGAAAGAGGCCGCCAGATTCCGCAGGGAGGAGCTGACGGCCAAAAGGGGTTCGTGGGAGGCCAAGGCGGCGAACTTGTTGGGCGCGGAGTAGAACGGAAGTCCGGTCCACTCCGCCAGCCTTGCGCACACTCCTTTGCTGAAACCGGGAGGAGCGTTCAATCCGGTCCCCACGGCCGTTCCCCCGATCGCCAATCCATAAAGCGGGGCCATCCGGCCGCGCAGATCGGCCAGCCCCAGCTCGAGTTGCCCCACATACCCGCTGAATTCCTGCCCGAGCGTCAAGGGCACGGCATCCATCAAATGCGTTCGGCCGATCTTGACGATGCCCGCAAACTCCTGGCTCCGTCTCCGCAGGCAGTCGAGCATCTTCTCTAATTCCGGATAGAGCTTGTGGTGGAGCGCGAGGGCGACGGCCAGATGCATGGCCGACGGAAAGGCGTCGTTCGAAGACTGAGAACGGTTGACGTCGTCATTGGGATGAATCGGACTCTTCCCTCCACGTCTCCCAACGGCCAATTCGTTCGCGCGAGCCGCAATCACTTCGTTGCAATTCATGTTCGATTGGGTCCCGCTGCCGGTCTGCCAGACGCGCAGCGGGAACTCATCGTCGAACTTACCCGCCGCGACCTCCTCGGC
>NZ_CABFUZ020000152.1 GCF_902143385.2 Methylacidimicrobium cyclopophantes | reverse complement strand
CCTAAACCAAACGGCTTGCCGTTCGGGGTTGTAGGACCACCGTATGGGTAGTTGTGCGGTTAGGTGAAGCGGATGGAAAGTCGCCTCATAGAAGGTGAGAGGCCTGTAACCGAAAACCAAGCAACGCTCGGTGGTATCCTGAGTAACGCGATGCACGTGAAACTTCGCGTGAAGCTACGCCGACCACGGCGTAAGGCTAAATACGTGTCAGCGACCGATAGTGAACCAGTACCGCGAGGGAAAGGTGAAAAGAACCCCGGCGAGGGGAGTGAAATAGATCTGAAACCATGTGCCTACAAGGTGTCAGAGCCCGAAAGGGTGATGGCGTGCCTTTTGCTTAATGAGTCTGCGAGTTATTGTTTGTGGCGAGTCTAAGTCCTCATGGGACGGAGGCGAAGCGAAAGCGAGTCCGAATAGGGCGCCAAGCCGCAAGCAGTAGACCCGAAGGGGAGGTGATCTACCCATGGTCAGGATGAAGTCACTTTAACCGGTGATGGAGGTCCGAACGGGTGACGGTTGAAAACGTCTCCGATGAACTGTGGGTAGGAGCGAAAGACTAATCAAACCCCCTGATAGCTGGTTCTCCCCGAAATAGATTTAGGTCTAGCCTCGTGCGCTGACTTGTGGGGGTAAAGCACTGGATGGACTAGGGCCCACACCAGGGTACCGAATCTAACCAAACTCTGAATACCACAGGGTGGAGCACGGGAGTAAGTCGGTGAGGGATAAGCTTCATCGTCGAGAGGGAAACAACCCAGATCGCCGGCTAAGGTGCCAAAATGCAGCTAAGTGAAAAGGATGTTGGGTTTCGAAGACAGTGAGGATGTTGGCTTAGAGGCAGCCACCATTTAAACAGTGCGTAATAGCTGACTCACCGAGAGATCCGGCGCCGAAAATGATTGGCGATAAGCTGCATACCGAAGCCGCGGATCTCTTCCGGTTTCGACCGGAAGGGGTGGTAGGGGAGCGTTCCAAGTGCTGTGAAGCGGAAGGGAAACCGACCGTGGAGCGCTTGGAAGTGAGGATGCAGACATGAGTAGCGATAAGATCGGTGAAAATCCGATCCGCCGTAAACCCAAGGTTTCCTGGGGAAGGTTCGTCCACCCAGGGTTAGTCGGGAACTAAGCTGAGGCCGATGGGCGTAAGCGATGTCCAGCTGGTTAATATTCCAGCACCGCCGACATTTAAACGTGGGGGACGCATCGTTGGAGAAGAGCGAGGTGATGAATGCCCTTGTCCCGCAAGGGGACCGAAAGGAGCAATCCCGACGGGATTCTTCAAAGACGGTGCCAAGAAAAGCCCACGTGTACACTAAGGCGCCCGTACCGCAAACCGACACAGGTGGGTGGGTAGAGTATACTCAGGCGCGTGAGTTAAATCTCTTTAAGGAACTCGGCAAGTTAGCCCCGTAACTTCGGAAGAAGGGGCGCCCCGTAAGGGGCCGCAGTGAACAGCGTCAACCGACTGTTTAACAAAAACACAGCACTCTGCTAAGTCGTGAAGACGACGTATAGGGTGTGACACGTGACCAATGCTGGAAGATTACGGCAAGGGGTCAGCTTGGCTTCGGCCAGGCGAAGCTCTGAACCCAAGTCCCAGCGAATGTCGGCCGTAACTATAACGGTCCTAAGGTAGCGAAATTCCTTGTCGGGTAAGTTCCGACCTGCACGAATCGTGTAACGAGTTGACGACTGTCTCAAAGAGAGGCTCAGCGAAGTTGTAGTGGCGGTGAAGATGCCGCCTACCCGCAGTAGGACGGAAAGACCCCGTGCACCTTTACTGTAAGCTGTTACTGGATCTTTGCTATGGATGCTCAGCGTAAGTGGGAGACTTTGAAGCCTTCCTTTCGGGGAAGGTCGAGTCGCCAATGAGACACCACACTTCCATTGTGAGGATTCTAACCAAGTGCCCTGAAGCGGGTCTTGGGACAATGGCAGCGGGTCAGTTTGACTGGGGCGGTCTCCTCCTAAAAGGTAACGGAGGAGTTCTAAGGTTCCCTCAGCACGGTTGGCAATCGTGCGTCGAGCATATGGGTAGAAGGGAGCTTGACTGCGAGACCGACAGGTCGAGCAGGTACGAAAGTAGGACCAAGTGATCCGGTGGTAGAAAGTGGAATTGCCATCGCTCATCGGACAAAAGGTACGCCGGGGATAACAGGCTGATCGGGCCCAAGAGTCCATATCGACGGCCCGGTTTGGCACCTCGATGTCGGCTCATCGCATCCTGGGGCTGGAGAAGGTCCCAAGGGTCCGGCTGTTCGCCGGTTAAAGCGGTACGCGAGCTGGGTTCAGAACGTCGTGAGACAGTTCGGTCCTTATCCACTGTGGGCGCAGGAGACTTGAGGGATTCACTCCCTAGTACGAGAGGACCGGGAGTGACGGACCGCTGGTGTTCCGGTTGTGTCGTCAGACGCAGCGCCGGGTAGCTATGTCCGGAAAGGATAAGCGCTGAAAGCATCTAAGCGCCAAGCCTTCCCCAAGATGAGGTCTCCCCATCAAGGTCGTGGTAGACCACCACGTCGATAGGCCGCACGTCGAAGCGCAGCAATGCGTGCAGCGAAGCGGTACTAATTACCTGATTGGCTTTTAGTCCCGGTAGGCTATCGGGCTGATTTTCTGTTTGCCTGTAGTTTTCAAGGAACGGCTGCGACCAGGCGTCTGCGGAACTGGCAATGGCCGGCAGAGGCCTGGTGATCCTAGAGGCGTGGAACCACCCGTTCCCATCCCGAACACGGAAGTGAAACGCGCCATCGCCGATGGTAGTGCGCCGGTAGGGCGTGCGAGAGTAGGTCGTTGCCAGGTTCGCCCCCCCTTTCGCTCTTCGGAGGGAAAGGGGGGGCTTTTTTTTGTCGTCGGTGCCATGCTCTTCCCGGCCTGTCCGTTTTTGCTTTCTCGATCGCCGGCGGGACGGAGCGGTCGCGTGGGTTTTGCCGGAGCTTTTGAGGATCCTGCGCTTCTGCGGCAGGGATTTTTGCAGCCAAGGAACGCCGCGGTGCGCTTCCGGTGGCGGCGGCCGCGGCGGCGTGAGAATTCGGAGCTGCGGAAGCGCAACGGAGAAAGAGGAGAGCCGGTGCGATCTCCGCCCGTCGATGAGCGAACGAGACGTCTGCGGGATTGTAGAGGGCGGCTGAGGGGAAGAAGCGGCTTCGGAATGTGCGGCCTATGGGGTGAGCGCCGTTGCAGTCGGCCGAGAAGGCGGGGAGTGCGAGTCGCTCGTGGGAGCAGAGTCGTTTTTGGGAGGGGCCGCCGGCGGTGCTTCGGGCCGGGCGCTTTTTTGGGGTGCCTCCGGGAGGTATTTGGCGGCCCACCAGCGGGAGACTCCGCCTTGTGCGGAGCCGAGTGCAATAACGGCGGGTCCCGCAAGCAACATGCCGGGCCCGGTCATCGCCGTCAGCGATCCGATCCAAATCATGTTGCTGGCGGCGGCACCGGCGGCTGC
>NZ_CABFUZ020000151.1 GCF_902143385.2 Methylacidimicrobium cyclopophantes | reverse complement strand
AAGAGGCGTTCAGCCTCTTCGGGAATGGCAAGCTCGTTCCGATCGCTTTCTGAACTTCGTTCTTATTGGCTCTTCAGCCACTTATGGAATTCGGTCCAATCGTCCAGGTTGTTCAGGTTGACCGCGTCCGGAATCGATCCGTCATCGGGAAGACCCGCCGCCGAAACGATCGCGCGCCGAGTGTCCGCATCATGGATATATCCGAGAACGGCGCAATTGTGCTTGATGATCGTCGCCTTCTCGATCTTCCCGCCCTTCTTGCGCAAGATCCAGGCTTCGAACTGGGGATAGCTCGGCAGCTCGCTCCGAAGATAGTGGAGGGTCTCCGCTTCGTCCAAGCCCAATGCATCGAGGGTCATCTTGTCGAAGCCCTTGCCGCAGTCGGGGTAACCTTCCGCCAACATCCCCTTGGCCGCCAAGACGACTTTCAGCCAAAACCGAGGCAGATGGAGCACCCCCAACGGGCCCGCTACACCCGAACTAATCAATGGTACCAGTTTCATAGGCAACTAATCTCCTTGCTGATGGATTGTTTCTCGCTCCTGCGAGCTTCCCGATCCGAACGAAAAGAACGGGGAAGATCGCGCCGGGAAAAGCCACCCTTCTCCTCAGCGGGATTCCCCTTTCTTTCCTCTACTCGAATAGTCATCCGAGCCGGGCATCGGCTACCATATCGAGAGCGATCCTCCTGACAAGAATAAATGCAGCCGTCGCCTCGCAAGCTGCCCGATTTCTCCAATCGGAGGTCGAACCCTCTCCGGCGGCTACGAAGCAAAGAAGGGGTTGTGGCGCCGCTCCTCCTCCACGCTGGTCAGCGGGCCGTGCCCCGGGCAGATCACCGTGTCGCCCGGCAGCGTCAGAATCTTCTCCCGGTTGTTCCGCAAGGCGTCCGCATAGGAGACATTCCCGCCGCCCATCGAGCCCGCAAAGAGCGAATCTCCGACGATCGCCAGCAAGCGGGGGCCTCCGGAAACGAGGTAGGTGATGCCGCCCGGCGAGTGGCCGTTCGTCAGAAGCGTCCGAATCGAGAGCGCGCCCAGACGGAACTCTCGGCCCGCGGCAAAGGGCTCCGCCCCTTCGATCGGCTCCCGGTCGCCGACATAGGCGTGGGCCCCCGTCTCCTCCTTCAACCGCTCCAAGGAAGCGATGTGATCCCCATGGGTGTGGGTCAGGAAGATCGACCCGAGCCGGAGCTTCCGTTCCCGGATCGCCTCGACCATGGCGCTGCAATCGCCCCCGGTGTCGAAGGCGGCGGCTTCCCGGCTCCCGAGATCCCATACGAGGTAGGCGTTGACGATCATATCCCCCCAGCGCGTGGGAAAGGCGAGAAACCCGGGAATCTCCCCCGGATCGCGGGGGCGGTATTCCCCTCTCCCTAAGGCGACCAGTGCCTCCGGATCGAGCCGTAAGACGGGCGCCAACCGGCGAACCACCCGTTCGTCGAACTCTCCCGCCTTCGCACGGCGCAGCTGATCGGGGGTCAGCCCGGCGGCGCGGGCCAACGACTCATCCGTCAGGCCCAGCCCGCGCGCGGCCTTGCCAATCACGTCCTGAAAGCCATCCTCAAGAGGAATCATCTCGCTTTTCTCCTATATTTGGTAAAAAATAAGCAATCCGCGGCCTCCCCCGCAAGATGCGCGGCAGTCAGCGGACTCCCACCAGCTCCCCGGCCAAAAGGGGCAGGATCACGCCCGCTTCGGTTCGCAAGAGCAGCAGCCCGTCCTCGTCCAAGCCGAGCGCATAGCCCTCCACGACGCACCCTCCCTGCAGAACCCGAACCATCTTTCCCACGCTCTCGCATCGCCATTCCCAGAGGCGGCGGATTTCGGCAAAGTCGCCTTCGTATCGGAGCGCCAGCCGCCGAAGAAGGGCCGCCAAGATCTCCACCCGGCGAAACTCCCGGCCCGTTTCGATCCGAAGGGAGGAAGCCCGATCCCGAATCGCTTCGGGGAATGCCTCTCTTTGCTGAGCGACGTTGAGGCCGACCCCGACCACCGCTCCCCGAAGGCCTCCTCCCTCCGCCCTCACCTCGGTCAAGATCCCCCCCAACTTGCCTTGAGGGCCGATCAAATCGTTGGGCCACTTGATCGCCGGGGAGAAGCCCGTGACTTCCTCGACCGCTTCGGCCGCGGCAAGGGTGGTGAGGATCGTCAGCCGATGGACTTGGGTAAAGGCGAGTCGTGGACGGAGCAGGAGGCTGGCGTAGATCCCGCCCGGCGACCCCGATTCCCAGCGCCGGCCCAACCGTCCCCGGCCGCGGCTTTGCCGCCCGGCCACGACGACGCGCCCTTCCGCGACCCCGCTCGCCTCTTCCCGCAAAAGGGTCTCGTTTGTCGATTCGACCTCCTCGAAGAAGGCGGCGGACCAGGCGATCGGAGCCCCCTTCTCGGATTCGGAGCGGGCGATCAGCTCCTCAGCCGATACGAGATCGGGAAACGGCTCCTCCAACCGCCACCGGCCATCCCGCGACTGGAAAAGCGGAAGGCCCTTTTTTTGCATCCGCCCGATCGCCTCCTCCACGGCGGGCGGCTGGAGTCCGCTCCTCGCCGCGAGCTCCTCCACCGCGCCGCTGCTCCCCGAGGGAGAGCGCAGGAGGAGCCGCAAGAGGCGAACGGCCGGGTCGGTTCGGTCGCAAGCCATGTTGCCGCAAGGGGTCTCTCTGCGCAAAGCCCGCCCTTTCGGAAGGCGGCTCTACGCCTTGAGAAGCTCCTCCTCCGGGGAGCGGAGCAGCGATCCAAAGCGATGGCGCCTGTAGAGGGTGAGCGCGACATTGCGGTTGATGCGGACGCACTCCTTGATCGCCTCGGGATCCTTTTCGCAGAAGAGGACCGTCTTCCACGAATCGATATGCTTGGGCTTGTGAAAATCGCTGTTGGCGATGAACGGGAGCCGCTTCAAGCCGATCGGGGCGAAGAGATCGTCGCGATTGGCGATCTCCCAGGCGTCGAGCAGCGGGGCGAACTGCTTCTGGTTCTCCCAGAGATAGAGGGTGTTCGGGCCCCAGACGCTCTGAAACTTATGGGGATGCGACGCCACCGAAAGCCCCCCCTGCTCCCGAATCTCCCCGATGATCTCGGGCAAGGTGAGGCTCGGATCGATCGGATGCCGGAGGTCGATCCCCAGGAGATGGGCCGAGCTTTTCGCCCGATAGCCGTCCTTATTGAATTCGAGGCCCGTGAAAAGGATCATCCGATATTTCCGCCAGGCTCTCTCCTTTTCCCGCCGAAGCACCTCGAAATACTCCCCTACCAGATCGGGAGAGAGCACGAGGCCGGTGAGCTGGCAGACCCTGCCGATGAATCGAGTCGGATCGACGATATGGTCGGTGATGCAGATGCAATCGAAGCCCCTTTGTCCATAAAAGTCGACGATCTCGCCGACGGAGAGGCGCCCATCGGAATAGGTGCTGTGGATATGAAAATCGCAGAGGAGCACCTGGGCCGTTTCCGGCCGCTGCGGGATTCCCTCGGGAAGGAGATCCCGATCCCTGCGAGGGAAGCCGGGCAGGGCATCCGGGGCGGCATTTTCGACCACCGCCTGATCGAGGACGAAGCGCGCGATCTGCAACGAGGCGTCGGGGCGGCTGATCCCCCCCAAGGCCGACCGCATCCGCTTCCAGAGCCTGCCGCCGTCCTCGAAGAGCTCTTCGAGCGCCTGAAGGATCTGGCGGGGCTTTTCCGCGTAGAGGGCCGCCCCCCGCCGGCGCAAAAGGTCGAAATTCCCCTCCTCTTGCCCCGGGACGATCTGCGTGACCACCATCGGGCAGCGCGCCGCCACCGCTTCCTGGACCGTCGCTCCCCCGGCCTTGCTGATGAGGGCATGATGGGTCAGGAGCAGCTCGGGAATCCTATCGGTCCAACCGAGCACCCGAAGCTTCTCTTCCGATCCCTTGGCAAGACGCCGGATCTCCTCCAGGAGCGCTCGATCGCGACCGACGACCACGGTGGTCCGCCAACGAGGGTGGCGGAGCAAGAGCTCGATGATCTTGGTCGCTTTCTTCTTCCCCGAGTTGATGATGTAGAGGATCCGCGGATCCTCCTCGAGCTCCTCTTCCAAGCCGATCTCCTTGGCTTCGAGAAAATCGAGCTGGACCGGAAAGCCGAACACCTGGATCCGCTGCTCTTCGACGCCCGCCGCTCGCAACGCGAGGGCCGTCTCTTCGTTCGCCACCAGGAAGACATCGCTCGGCCCTCGATGCCAAAAGGAGTTGACCGTGATCGAATCGGTCACGACCGTAATGTGGCAGAAGTTCTTTCGTCTGCCGTCTCGGAAGATTTCGTCGATTAGATAGTTGTAGATCGGATAGGTGCAGAGCACCGCATCGGGTTGAATCTCCCGCAAGAGCCAGTCGAGGGAGCGCTGCATCCGAGCCAGGGCCGCGATGCCGTCTTCGAGCAGAGTCGTCCGATCGAAGAGCGAGTAGATCCCCTTCCAGAGCAGGGGAGTCCGGTTGATCGCGGCCAAGTAGGCCTGCCGGAGCACTCCGTTGAATCGACCGTAGCAGGATTCGAAGAGGTCGACGATTTCCACGTGCGCCTCGTCGGGAGCGACCCATTCCAGCGCCTCCTGAATGTTGCGCGCGGCCGTGTTGTGGCCTTCCCCGAATCCAGCCGTGAAAATGAGAATCCTCTTCACGAGCGTCTTGTCGCTCGAACTCTACTCGCATTCTCCCCATTTGACCAGGGAGAAGAGGATTCTTCTGCTTCCGCGCCCCGAATCCCTCTTTTCCCCTACCCTCCTCGGGGCTTCCACCCAAATCCCGGGGTTTCCCATGCGGGGAGAGGGCCGTCTCGAAAGGGAGCTCCCTTTCCAAGGACGGTCGGGAAGCAAAACCGAAAGAGCCCTCCACTCGCCGGGGAGTCCGCCCTCGGCGGGCTCCTTCGCGGCCCCGCCCTCACGCCGCCGCCGCCCTCACCCAGACCCCACCCAGAAGTCCCCCCTCGATCTTGCCCAGGATCCCTCCATAGACGGCGCGAAGATAGTCGAAGGCCTCTTCTCCCGCCGCCGAGACGATTTGGGCCCGTTTGGCTTCGATCCGGGCGAGCAGATCCCCATACCAACCCCGATATTCTTCGTGGAGGAAGGTCACCGAATCGAGCTGCCACCCCGACTCCCGCAGATCGGCTTGGAGCCTTTCCATCTCCACCGGGCGGGGGAGGATCCGGATGCCTCCAACCAGGAGCGGATCGGATTGGAAGCCGCCCCGATCGCAATAGTCGAAGAGGCGAAATTCCGCTCCTGCTTCCGCCGCTTCCCGCAAGGCTGCCAGAGCCGCGCGCTGGTCGGGGAAGGCATAAAAGGCGTTGAAGGCATAGAGGTGGGCGAACTTCCGAGAGAGGAGCCGGGGCGCGTCGACGACGTCGCCTTCGACGAAGAGGACTTCCGGATAGCGGGAGCGAGCATAAGCCAGGGAGGTGGCGTCTCGATCGAGCCCCACCAGACGACCCCATCCCCCCCGCCGCAGGTAGTCGGCCGTCCCTCCCCGGCCGCAGCCGACATCCAAGAGCCACCGCTCCGAGGATCGCGGCAGCGCGCCAAAGACCCGGTCGATCGCCTCCTCCTCTCCGGCATGCGCGTAATCCCCTTGCCGGATGAGCGCCAGGAGCCCTTTCCCGACGAAGGAGTTCATTTCGAAAGGTGCCATGGCTCTTCTTTTCCGCGCCCTCCCTCCAAAGAGCAAGCCGCTTGCCAATCGTCCTCCTCCCCCGCAAAACGCGTCGCGGACCGCCGCCCAAAGGGAAAGCGTGGAGGAAAGAGGGCGGAGCGGCTACGATACCGGTGGGCCCATATGGATCCAACTTCCCGAAAGGCGCTCTTGCGCCGGCTCGCCTCCCACCGAGGCCGCTACGGCATCGACGGGGGATGGGCGGCCGTCCGCGGGCTCTCTTGGCCGGCGGCGGCCGGATTGCTTCTCTTCGGCCTCGCGCTCCTCCCGGGGTCGACGAAGCCCCTCTTCCAGCGGGCCCTCGAATTTCTCGGGGGAGCGGCCCTCCTGCAACTGCCCGCAAGCTTCTTCTACTCGACGCTGCGGGGCAAGTTTTCCGTCTGGGCCGAATTGCTCGAAGCTCTCCAGCTCCGCGGGGATGAGCGGGCCCTCGAGATGGGCTGCGGGCGCGGAGCCATCCTCGCCATCCTGGCCAAGCTGCTCCCCCAAGGACGGGCCGTCGGGATCGACCTCTGGCGGACGGAGGATCAGTCGGGAAACTCCCTCGAATCGGCCCGTCAAAACCTCGCGGCGGAAGGGGTGGCCGAACGGTGCGAGCTCCACACGGGCGATCTGCGCGCGCTCCCGTTTCCGAACGACGCGTTCGATCTGGTGATCAGCAATCTCGCCATCCACAACATCCCCCTTCCCGAGGGCCGAAAGGAAGCGATCCGCGAGGCGGTCCGGGTGCTCAAGCCGGGCGGCCGGCTCCTGATCGCCGATCTCTTCCGGACCGAGGAGTATGTCGAGTGGCTCCCGGAAACGGGAATGACCGATGTCGCCCTCCGGCGGCTCGACTGGCGATTCTGGTATGGCATCTTCGGCGTCACCCCGAGACTCGTTACGGCCCGAAAGCCGCCGGACCATCCTGAGGCTCCCGGAAGCTCTCCGCACCTTCCGGCCGACGAAAGCGGTCAAGCCGCCTTGAGATAGAAGGTGGCCATGTCGCTGTCCCCGATCTCATCGAGCAACTGGGCCCACTTGCGGATCGGCCTCTGCCGCTCGGTCAACTCTTCCTGCGAGATCTCGACCTTCCTTTCGGGATGGAGGGCAAAGAACTGCGAGGTAGCCCAGAGATTCTTCCCGGCGTCGTACTTGACCTTCGCCACCCGGAGCCCGCATCTGCCGGCGCCGATCGCCATCGCCTTCGCCGTAAAGAGATGGAGATGACGCGGAGGATCCCACATCGCCCAGGAGTTGCCGAATTTCCTCCACCCGTAGCTGTCGGCGACCGGCGTGCTCACGAGCATCGTCCCGCCCGGCGCGAGGTGCTCCCGCAGCGCTTTGAGGACCGTCAGCGGCTCCTCGAGATGCTCGATCACATGGTTGAGGATCAGGAGGTCGAACGACCCGCGCAAAATCGTCCAATCTCCTTTCCGCAGCGTGATCCCCTCCTCGACCAACTCTTGCGCGGGCAGATAGGGATCGAGGCCGAAAAGCCGGCGAAATCCCCACTTGCGAAGCCGCAGGAGCAGATGGGCCCGTCCGCAGCCGTAGTCGAGGATTGGGGAATCGAGCCGCAACCCGAGCTCCCGGAACTGCCAGAGGAATCCAGGAAAGATCTTTCGCAGCGGCCATGGAATGGCACCCTCTCCGATCGGCGCCGAGAGGAGCAATCCGGCCGCCTTCCGTTTGCAGAGCTCGGAGAAGGCCTTCGGAGCCGGCGCTTGGAGCTCCAAGATCCGAGCATGATATTGGTGGCGGTAGTAGTCGGCGATGTTCGAAGGAATCTCGCCGATTTGCAGGCAGCCACATTCGAGGCATTGGAAATAGAGGAAGCGTTCGAAGCTGCCGAGGATCATCTCTCTGGCCAAATGGATCGGGTGCTCTTCCTCGCATCCACAAATCCGACACCGCCTGACTCCGCTCTCCCGCATCGCAGGGCACGATGATGTCCGGGACGCGCAGGGTCGACAAGGCAATCCCTGCTCCGTTTCGATCAGCCGCTTCTTGACCATTCGAAGAGGAAGGAAAAGAGAATAAGGGGAAATCCCGAGAATGGCCGCGGTCCCCCATGAACTTCGATAGCGCTTTGCTCACCAACCGGGGCGGACGCCCGAACAACGAGGACGCCTGCCGCTGGGCGGCCCACGGCGAGACGATCGCCTGGGTGGTCGCCGACGGCCTCGGGGGGGAGCGGGGCGGAGAAGTGGCTTCCCGGCTCGCCGTCGACGCCTTCCTCGAAGCTTTCCGACTCCACCCTTCCCTCTCGCCGGAAAGCCTCTCTTCCTACGTCGTCGAAGCCGATCGGGCGATCAAGATCCGCCAAGCCGAGGAGCCCGAGCTCTCCCGCATGGGGTCGACGATCGCCGCCGCAGTCTCTCAAGGCCACCGTCTCCGAGCGATCACCCTGGGGGATTCCCGCTTCTACTGGTTCCGCAACCGGAAGGTCTTCTTCCAATCGAAGGACCACAGCCTCCCCCAGGCCCTCTGCGATGCGGGGATGATCGCTCCCGACGAGATCCGCTCCCATCCCAACCGGAACGTCCTTCTCCGCTGCCTCGGAGGGCCGGGAGCGCCGGAACCCGAGATCTCTCCCGAAGGCGAGCTCGAGCCGGGAGACGCCCTCCTCCTCTGCACCGACGGCTTCTGGGATCCCCTTCCGGAAGCGGATATGGAAAAAGAGCTTGGGAAGGCCGCGAGCGCCTCCGACTGGCTCCGCCGGATGGAGGCACTCCGACAAGAGCGAGCGCCCACCCTTGCCGACGACGACAACTACACCGCGATCGGAGTCCTCGTGGGCTCCGAGCCCGAATAGACGACCGCTCTTACCGGAAGCTTCCCGCGAAGAGGAGAGCTTCTTTCCCCAAGCCCGGCTTCCGCGCGGTGCCATCCAATGGCTCGTCTCCTCCGTTCCCTTCACCGGTTCCTTCCCCACGCTCTCCCCTCTCTCGGGAGAGAGCGAAGGCGCGCCCCGGTCGCAGATCGGAAAGCCCACCAGCTGCAGCCCAAAGAGGCGGCAGCGCGATCCCTGCAAAGCTCACCGCTGGTCTCGGCGCCCGCGGCCAAGCCTCCGCCCGAAAGATCCCTTTTCCCATTCTTGCGCAACGCTTGCAGACCTGCCTAGAATTGCCTCGCAAACGGTAGCGGATTCATAGGAGGACGCACTCTACGGATTCCGGTGGCATGGCCCCTCTTCCCCCGACTTCTTCCCGAATCGAAATGGATCCGCTCCGCAACTCTCCAAAAAAGCCTTCGGCTTCGCCGGAGAGCGACTTTTCTGGCCCACTCCTGCCGAAGGCGGCGGAAGCCAACCCCGATTCCCGCTCTTCCCGCGAGATCGTCTTGCTCGCGGTGACGGGCATGGCGCCCGCGGTCGTGACGGAAACCGTCTGGGCTTTGGCCCATGAGCATCCTCCCGTTCTTCCTCACCGGATTTGCATCCTCACTACCAGCGCGGGGAAGAGGTGCGCCGAAGAAGAACTTTTTTCCCCTTCCCCGGCCTTCGGGGGATGCTCGGTTTGGGAAATCCTCCGTCAGACCCTCTTGCGGGATCGTGAGGACCGCTCTCCCCGCCTGATCTTCGATGAGATTCGGCTGCTCGGCCATCCCGATCCTCGGGAAGGGAGAAGGCGGCCCTTGGAGGACATCCGCCGCGCTTCCGAAAACGAAGCCCTCGCCGACGCGCTCTTGGAGGAGGTGCGACGGATCAGCGAAAACCCCGATACCGCGCTGATCGCCTCGATCGCCGGCGGACGCAAGACCATGAGCGCCCTGCTGTATGCCTGCGTCTCCCTCCTCGGCCGACCCCAAGACCGAGTGACCCATGTCCTCGTAAACGAGCCCTTCGACGATCCCCGGCTCTCACCTCGCTTCTACTTCCCTACCTGCCCGGCTTCTCGCCACTCATTCCCTATTCCCGGAAAGCGTGCTCTCCGGACCATTTCCTCCGATGCGGCGCAAATCGAGCTAGCGGATATTCCCTTTGTTCCCCTCCGTCTCCTTTTCCCAAAGCAGATCGGCTCCTTTCCCGGCCACTTCACCACCTTGGTGGAATCTTGTTCCGAACGGCTCTCATCGCTCGCACGAAAGCCTCGCGTCAGCCTCCAGGAAGACCGTCCGTTCCTGATAGTCGATGGACGTTCGGTCTCGCTCTCGCCCCGGGAATATCTCCTCTATGCGTTCCTTCTCGATCGCCTTCGCAACGGCTCGCCTCCGTTTTCCGCCCAAAAGGACGCAGTTACCACGCTAATCGAGTTCCTCTCCCGATTATCGCAAACCCATCCCGTGGAATCTTTCCAGCGCCAAGCGGCGGGAGCCTGGGACGATCCTAACGACGACGACCTTCGAAAGCTGCTCAGCTCCGTGAGGAAGAAGCTCAGGGCCGCCGGCTTTGCCGCGGAGCTCGATCGTCTCCTGCCGCGCCGGGGATCCTTCGGAATCGACGCGATCCCCGGTTGAGCGAAAAGACCCTAAGAGCGAAGCGCGATCTTCTCGGCTCCGTCGACGAGGTCTCCGATGTCCTCCGACGTCTAGAGGATGGCAATCCCCTTTCGAAGCTTTACGATGCCCTTCCGGGACAAGTGTAGGCCATGCCCGTTTCGGGTTGGCCCGCCGATCAGCTTCCATGCCAAGCGCCTGCGTTGTTCAGAGTCATGCCAAAGTCGGTCTTCTCTCTGAACGGCTCGTCGTTTCCGCCTCCAGCGGGGAAACGGGAGATACCGAGATCTTACGGGAAATTCCCATCGTCGATCTCGATAGACTCACGATCGAAGAGACCGTTGCAATCACCTCGCCTGCTCTCGCCGAGCTGCTTCGCCGCGGCATTCCGATCAACATTCTGGGAACCAACGGGCGTTTCCTCGGTAGCTTCCTTTCGGCTCAAAACGATCACGGACAGTGGCGTCTCGCGCAGTACGCCAAGACGCTCGATTCCGGCTTTGCCCTCACCATGGCCGGCCGCATCGTCAGCGCCAAGGTCTACAACCAACGACGATTGATCCAGCGCCTCGCGGCGAACCGCAACGCGGATGCATCCTCCGCCCTCGACTCTCTGGAACGGATGCTCTCCCAAATTGCGCGGGCGACTTCAATCGCGGAACTCCGGGGTCTGGAAGGGGCATCGACGGCGCGCTACTTCGAAGCGTGGGCGACCTTTTTGCCGCCCGAGTTTCCTTTCGAAAGGAGATCGACTCGACCCCCGCTCAACCCCGTCAATGCCTGCATCTCCTACGGTGCGGTACTCCTCTATGCAGAAGCGGCCAGCTTTCTCCACGCCCACGGACTCGATCCCGCGTTGGGGCTCCTCCACCTGACCGAGGACGGACGTTGGTCGCTGGCACTCGACCTCATCGAGCCGTTTCGGCCGGTGCTCGTGGAAGCGCTGGCGCTCGACCTCTTCAGCCATCAGATCCTCAACGCGCAACTCTTCGAAAAACGCAATGGTGGCGTCTACCTCGCGACGGAGGGGAAGAAAAAATTCCTCCTCCAGTACGAACGCCGTATGGAGCGCCAATTTTTGTCCGAAGCGGTCGGCTGCCGGACCACTCTTCGCGCCGAGTTGGAACGACAAGCGACGGCTTACAAGGCCGCTCTCGAATTCCCGGAAAAGTTTGAGCCGTTCTTGATGAACTAGAAACGATGAGAGAGGAATCACAAGAACCAAGTTCTTCGAGTCCAATCAGTTGGTGGGAGGAGGCTTTCGCTCCCGTCCCCTACAAAAGATCGCCTCCGGGAGAAACGAAGATGCTTACGGTAATTGCCTACGATATTGCGGATCAACGGCGGCTGGCGCGGATAGCCCGCGTTTGTGAGGATTACGGGATGCGGGTCCAATATAGCGTGTTCGAATGTTATCTGGAGCCCGACCGGGTCGATGAGCTCTGGAACAAGTTGGAAGACGAGCTCGATCTCGAAGAGGATCGGATCGTCGCCTATACCCTCGATGCGAAATGCGCAAAGAAGATCCGCACGGCGGGGACGATGGTCTGTTCGGAGCGCGTGGTCTGCTATCTGGTATGAAACGTCGGTGGATCTCTTTCGGGTCGCGAGCGCAATGCGGGATTTTTCTACCAGCTCCCGACCTGATTCGTATTCTATTCCGAATCAGCGTACTACAGCTTCTTTCAGCTTGTGCGATCCATGCACTTGGAGGAAAATCGCTAATCCTCTTCACAGTCCCGACCTGCGATGGATTTTTGGGCTTAAGCCTCAACGAGTTCCAAACCTGCGGTCGGGAATGAAGGAGATGCCGAAAGGCAATGGAGACCCATGAGTCGTCGAACCTATTGTCTGTGATGTGGACCTGTCGGGAATGAAGGAGATGCCGAAAGGCAATGGAGACTCACCCAAGATGAATCCATCTTGGGTTCAAACCCAGAGAGGTCGGGAATGAAGGAGATGCCGAAAGGCAATGGAGACCGCCTATTCTCAGCTTGCCTAACCCAGAACGTAAGAATGTCGGGAATGAAGGAGATGCCGAAAGGCAATGGAGACTTACGTTCTTTCAGTTTGGCGTTCATCTCGTCCTTCTCCTTGTCGGGAATGAAGGAGATGCCGAAAGGCAATGGAGACCAAGCTCCCTGGCATCCAGGACTCCATTGCCCGTAACCTGGGTCGGGAATGAAGGAGATGCCGAAAGGCAATGGAGACACCACGCGGTCGTAGCCGTCCTTCGAGAGGAGATCGCACTGTCGGGAATGAAGGAGATGCCGAAAGGCAATGGAGACCACCATCTTCCGCGAACCATTCGAGTTTCCGAATGGGTCGGGAATGAAGGAGATGCCGAAAGGCAATGGAGACCTTTAAACAAATCGTCTTTCACGCCAGAGAGGTCGAGTCGGGAATGAAGGAGATGCCGAAAGGCAATGGAGACCCTTCCCGGAGGTGAGAGTATTCTCTCACCAGCCGGTTGGTCGGGAATGAAGGAGATGCCGAAAGGCAATGGAGACAGATATACATCATACAAGGTCTCCTCGAATCTTTTGAGGGTCGGGAATGAAGGAGATGCCGAAAGGCAATGGAGACTTCTGTACATCTCCTTCCTCCTTTCGTCGGGCAGGAAGGAGGTCGGGAATGAAGGAGATGCCGAAAGGCAATGGAGACGGTACAATTCCACTTTTTCGTTCATCATTTTCCTTTCTTTGTCGGGAATGAAGGAGATGCCGAAAGGCAATGGAGACCTGCCCAGAACCCGATACATCTCCTTCCGCCTTTCGTCGGTCGGGAATGAAGGAGATGCCGAAAGGCAATGGAGACAGACTCGAGTACTTCGAGCCCAAGGTGGATTCATCTTGGGTCGGGAATGAAGGAGATGCCGAAAGGCAATGGAGACCGGGCTCGCTTCAATAAACCTCCGAAATCCCCGGCATGGTCGGGAATGAAGGAGATGCCGAAAGGCAATGGAGACGCGAACCTGCTCGACCGACTTCATGAGGGTAGCCCGAGTGTCGGGAATGAAGGAGATGCCGAAAGGCAATGGAGACCGACGAATCTCCTCGATCGCCTTCATGAGGCGACCCCGAGTCGGGAATGAAGGAGATGCCGAAAGGCAATGGAGACCGACGGAAGCCCGTCGCACTCATAGACCTCCTTTGCGTCGGGAATGAAGGAGATGCCGAAAGGCAATGGAGACCTTTCCCGCTATCCGGACTTTGGTAACGAAGCACCCCGAATGTCGGGAATGAAGGAGATGCCGAAAGGCAATGGAGACTCCCGATTTCCAATCGGGATTTCGACCTCATTCTCCGTCGGGAATGAAGGAGATGCCGAAAGGCAATGGAGACGGCGAACACCCGGCAAAGATTCACCTTCTCTCGGCGGGTCGGGAATGAAGGAGATGCCGAAAGGCAATGGAGACACATCCATATCCCTCGAGACTTCGTTGAAGCAGCGCAACAGTCGGGAATGAAGGAGATGCCGAAAGGCAATGGAGACCTTGTTCAGCGCCCGGACGACCTAACGCGCCGGACCGAGTGTCGGGAATGAAGGAGATGCCGAAAGGCAATGGAGACGTGCCCGTAGCAAGACCGAATGTAGCGCGCCGCCCCTCCGTCGGGAATGAAGGAGATGCCGAAAGGCAATGGAGACACCGTAATTGATTTTCATGCTTTCCTTTCTCGGTTGAGGTCGGGAATGAAGGAGATGCCGAAAGGCAATGGAGACTTCACAAGGCGATCCTGGACTTCCTTAGGGACGTCCCGTCGGGAATGAAGGAGATGCCGAAAGGCAATGGAGACAATACGATCGCTGTCTTATCTCTCATCGAGACTCCTCAAGTGTCGGGAATGAAGGAGATGCCGAAAGGCAATGGAGACCCTCCGCGAGAGAGCGGAGTTCGCGAATCGAGGCGGGTCGGGAATGAAGGAGATGCCGAAAGGCAATGGAGACCCATGTCGTGAGATGCAACTTCTCCCGTTGATCTGACGGGTCGGGAATGAAGGAGATGCCGAAAGGCAATGGAGACCCGCGAGGCTGTCTATTGCTTTACACAACTCATCCATATGTCGGGAATGAAGGAGATG
>NZ_CABFUZ020000150.1 GCF_902143385.2 Methylacidimicrobium cyclopophantes | reverse complement strand
GTGTCGGCGGATCCGCCCGCCAAGTGTACGCTCAGCACTTAGGATGCCGACGGCAGGCGACCCGCTTCCTCCTCGGGATGCTCCCACCGAATCCCGCCGTCAAGCGCCGGCCCGGAAGCCCGGAAGTATGCCACGAGGCATCGTTCGTTCGTGCTATCGAACTGACGCCGTGGCTCCGCAAGGAGGGCATGCTCTGCCAAGCAATCCTCGAACGAGGCCTTTGACGTGAGACGCCTCGCATTCGCAAACCCAGGAGGAAGGCTCGCTCCGAGAGCCATGAAGAGCGTTTCCAACGACGATTCGTCGCCGTCTCTGTCCCCGGAAGAAGGGCATTCTCTGCTTACGAACTCCGCACTCTATCGCGAATATCTGGAGGAGCGGGAAGAAATCCTAAAGCACAAATGGCTGGAGAGCGAGAAGCAAGGCCGCGACATCGGCTTCGAGAAGGCATTGCTCGATTGGATCCTCCACCATCGTGCGGCTTGGCGGGAGCATCGGCGCCACGAATAGCTCCGCGGCTCCTTAGTGGCTTTCTTCCAAGAGCGTTTCCAACGCCGGCTCTCGCAGCCGATGTGCGATCTGCGCGGCGTTTTCTCCCGCACCGTTCCTTAGCATATGCGCATCGGCGCCGTGTTCGAGGAGGATCCTGGCGATCCGTGCATCTCCCTGCTCCACGGCGAGCATGAGAGGGGTCCTCTCATCGCGGTCCTGGACGTTCGGGTTGGCCCCTTCCGTAAGGAGAAAGGTCACTACGGTCGGGTAACGCAACGCGACGCATCGATGAAGCAGGGTCTGCCCAGTCTCCGAAGCCGCGTTGATCCGAAGGCCATGTTTGAAGAAGCTCTGGAGCATCGCAAGGATCGACGCCTCGTCCGCCGCGGAGGGCAGGGCGGCGACCAGAGCCGCCGCTTGGGGCGACGGGTCGGCTTGATACCGATCGACCAGGAGTGCCGCTAACCGGGGATCGCGGCGGGTCGCTTCCACGAGGGCTGATTCGACACCCCCGTAGTCGATGGGATAGCGTGGTTCGGAAGCGAGGATCATCTCCAGGCGCGCTTGGGAGTGGGCATCGATCGCCTCCCGGAGAGCAGAGAGAGTTTTCCTGCGGCGTCCGCCCTCCCGCTCCACCCTTTCTTCTCCCTTCGCCACCGCGTCGGCGAAACCGCTCGCCTCTCCTTCCCCCCGCCCCCAACGAATTCGAATCTGCCTCCGAGTGATCTCCTGAGGGAAGACTGCAGCGGTCATCTCCGCCAGGCCGATTGTACCCGCCGCCGTGACCTCGCTTCCGGAAAAGCGGCCCTGATCGTTCGGAAGGGATCCCGGTCGAATGAGGAAAAACGAGAGCTTCTGTCTGCGGAAGTAGGGAGCCCGCGAGCCGACCATCTCATTGTAGTAGGAGAGGTAGGCGTCCTGCAAAAGCCGGTCGAGCCTCTCCCGGGGTCCAAGCCCCTCGGATATGGACGGGAGAACCAGAAGGCAGGAGATGTCGGTCTCCCCCTCCTCCTGGCCTTTTGCCAAGGCGGGATCCTGGTAGCCGACGATGTCGGGAGAGTGGTGGAGGAAAACCCAGCGCCCGCCTTCCGGAAAAGTTCGCTCCTCCCCGAGATCTCGGGCTCCGGAGACGAGGCCGCCCCCCGGGAACCAAATCCCCAGGATGATTCCCGCAACCCAGCGAAGAGTCGTCGACCGCTCCGCCTTGCTTTTCATTCCTTCCACCGCGCCTTTCACCAGGATCCGCAAACGAACATCAAGACTCCCGCAAGCGCAATCACAAGCGAGATTACCCAAGCGCTCTTCCGCTTGACCAACGCCGCCACCGATCCCACGGCGGTCGCCAACTGCAAGAGAACGCTCGCCGTCCGAAGAAGATGGTGGCGATGCAACGCCCGCTCGCTTTCCGCCATCCGAGCCGCCACCTCTCGTTCCCAACCCTCCGCCTGCTGCTTTCCCAAAGCCTTCTCTTTCTCGTAGCGCGCGCTCTCCCGCTCGAAGAACGGATCCGGCTTCAGGCGATTCGCCATCCGATAGAGGCTCTCCCGAATCGATTTCCCTTGGAAGTATCCCCAGGCATCGGTCGCCTTGTCCTGGAGCAGCACCGCCTCATTGCGCAACACGATCATCCTGGTTACCTCCTCTTCGGCTGCGGTCCCCGCGATCGTTCCGAAAACCGCCATTAGGATGATCGAAAAGGAGAGAGAGAGCAGCCACTTCTCCGCCCTCTCCGCCTCGCGCAGCGCGTCGGCGACGACTTCCCGCGTCTTTTCCCTTAAGGTTTCGTCTTCCATGCAAAACGTCAAGCCTCCGTCCGGACGAGGGCCGAGGAAGCGCAAACGGCCTCCCCATCCTAACGAACAGACGCGGAAAAGGCCATTCGCTGGCGCCCTTCACCGCCAAAAAAGAAGAAGACGAAATAGAGTTTTTGTTGGATAAACTATTCCGTTAGCTTATAGTCTGCGCACAGTTGAATAGAAATAATCGTAAGCTGCATAAGAAGTAAAAGCGAGAAGTATTATGTTAATTAATTTGATTGCGACTTTGGCGACTGGGGTAGCCGCTTCTTGCGGTCTCCTGGTGCTCTTTTTGCTTTTCGGAGGATGGATCCTGGCTCTCGGGCTGGCGGCCGCCTTTAGCTGGTTGCAAGGAGATCGTCCGGAATCCCCGATGCTGCCCGAGTAAACGAACTCGACCTATTGGGCCAGCAGTAGGCTGAAGTCGTTGACGTTCGTGCCGGTCCAACCCGTTTGCAGCAGGCCGCCGACGGCCTGAAAGAAAGCCAGAGAATCATTCCGCGCCAAGCATCCATCGGGATCGAGCCCTAAGGATTCGGCGATGCTCCAGGTGGTCCCATCGACCAGGGCACCGGCGACCCCGCTTGTGCCGTCGACACCATCGCTCGCCAAGGAAGCAAGCAGCACTCGGTCGAGCCCCGTGATCCGCGAGGCGGCAGAAAGGCCGAGTTCGAGATTTCGTCCCCCTTTCCCCTCCCCAACGATACGCACGGTCGTCTCTCCCGCCGCCACGAGTGCGCAGGGGAGCGGCAGCGGCCGTCCGTAAACGGCTTCTTCTCGAAGAATATTCCCCAACACGAGCCCCACCTGCGACGCCTCGCCTTGGAGCGAACTCGTCAAGCAGGCGGCCGCGAAGCCCCTCGCCCGGGCCGATCGGAGGATCGCATCGAGGGCATCTTGCGCGCTAGCCACGCAGACGTTCTGCACTCGCTCGAATTGCGGGGAGCCAGCTTTCAGAGTCTCGGGGAGTTTTCCCGCCAGGCCATCGGCCAATCGAGCCCGCACAGCGGTCGGGACACGACCGAGGAGTCCGCGCCGCTCCAGGACGCGCCAGGCGTCGGAAAAACGAGACGGGTCGGGCATCGTTGGACCGGAAGCGATCAGATCGAGCCGGTCTCCTACGACGTCGGAGAGGATCAAGCAGAGCCAGCGGACCGACGGGGCCAGTAGCGGCATTCCTCCCCCCTTGAGGAGGTCGAGATGCTTGCGAACCGCATTGATCTCCTCGATTGGGGCTCCGCTTGCAAGGAGAAGCCGGGTGGTCTCCCGAAGATTGGCAAGGCCGATCCCGGGCGCCGGGAGGCTCCAAAGGGCGGAAGCTCCCCCCGAGAGGGCGACGAGGACGAGATCTTCGCTTCTCGCATCGCGAAGCAAGCGGACCACCTCCTTCCCGCATCGTTCGCTCGCCTCATCCGGGAGCGGATGCCCCGCCATCCGCACCGGAAGGGAAAGCCGGGGCGGAGCGGCTCCCGCCGGCAGCGTCACCAGCCCTCCGGCCAATTTCCCGGCCAAGATTTCCTCGAGAGCCGCAGCCATTCCGCCGGCCGCCTTCCCCGCCGCGAGTAGAAGCACTCTCCCGCCTTCGAGCGGGTATTCCCTTCCCCCGGCGTAAAGCCTCTCTCCTTCCCTTCGCACCGTTCGGCGAACCGCTTCCCCCGGCTCGACCGCCTGGAGTCCCGCCTCGAGAATCGATAGGGCGGCATCGGCGAGACCGTCCCGTCCGACTCTCCCAGGACCGTCTTGTAGGAGGATCCGCCTCATCCCCGTCTCCGCCGAAGCCCTTCGCTCATTGTGTGCCGATCTTCACGAGGAGTCCCTTTCGCCTCGCCTCGGAAAAGAGAAAGGAGAACAAGAGGCCGGCGAGCGCCAAGTAGACGAAGTTGAGCAGCGTCGCCAAGAGAAGGTGGCTCCACGCAGAGCCCCCGCGAAGGGCCAGCCGCATCCCCTCGAAGACATGCGTCGCGGGAATCGCCCAAGCCAGCGGATGCAACCAAGAGGGGAGAGCGCTCACCGGATAGAAGACTGCGGCAAAGGGCTGAATCGCCAACGGCACGGCCCAGGCGAGCGCTTCCGCGGCCTGCCCCCACCGCAGAAGGAGTGCGGTCGTCGCGATCCCGAGGGCCCATCCCATCAAGAGCAGATTGACGAAAAGCGGCAGAAGCGACGGCCCCACGGCCAGTAAGTTGAAGCGGTAGAGGAAGAAGGCGAGCAGGGCCAAGTAGAGCCCGACCACCACGGTCTTCAGGATTCCGACGACGCAGGTCGCGCCCACAAACTCGCTGACGCGGACCGGGGCGGAAAAGAGATTGAGGAGATTGCGGGACCAGACGTCCTCCAGGAAGGAGATCGTAATCCCCTGCTGGGATCGGTAGATGACGTCCCAAAAGATCACCGCCCCGACGAGAAAGGTGACTCCCGAGGGAAGCTCCCGTTCGCGCTGCTCGAGATAGAGCGTGAGAAAGCCCCAAACGAGCAGATCCACCGCCGGCCAGAAAAATATCTCGAGAATCCGGAGAACGCTCCTCCGATAGACATAAGTATAGCGAAGGACCAGAGCCCAAATCCGCCCCCTACTCATGCTCCTCGGAGATCGCCCCGGGAAGATCCTGCTTCCTTTCCCGAGCCAATTGGATAAAGAGCTTCTCCAGGTCTTCGCAACGGAAGCTGCGAACGACTTCCTCAGGGCTCCCCTCTACCAACAAACGTCCCTTCCGAAGGAAGAGAACGCGGTCGCACACCTCTTCCACGTCCCGCATGTTGTGCGAGGTGTAGATCATCGCGATCCCGCGCTCGGCCCGGAGCCGCCGGAGGAGCTGGCGCACCTTGTCCGCGATGTCGGGATCGAGGCCCGCGGTCGGCTCGTCCAGCAGCAAAATCTCGGGCTCGTTGAGGAGTGCCTTACAGAGGCTGAGGCGGGCCGCTTCTCCGGCGGAAAGCTGTCCCGTAACCTGGTCGATCCGAGGACCGATCTCCAACTCCGACAACAGCCGCTCGATCTTCTCCCGTGGACGGGCCACCCCGTAGAGACGGGCAAAGGTCATCAGGTTCTGGCGGACGGTCAGATTCGAGGGAAGAAGCGCGTAAGCGGAGGCGAAGTTGAGGCGCTCGAGAACCTCTACCCGTTTTTCGGGCATCGGAAGGCCGAAAATCGTAATTTTTCCCGATGTGGGGGTCGTCAGTCCGAGGAGAAGATGGATGACGGTCGTCTTTCCCGCCCCGTTCGGGCCCAAGAGCCCGAGCGCCTCACCCCGCCGCAAGGAAAAGGAGAGTCCGTTCACGACCGGACGATCGCGCAGGAACTCTTTCCGCAACTCTTCGACCGATATGACAAACTCGCCCATCCCGTGCTCTTCTCCCATCCTCGCAGAAACGAGGGGAAAAGGAAACGAACGCCATTTCTGTCGCCTCCGCTTCCCCGAGACGCTAAAAGGGTGACATGTCCCTTACCCACTATTTGGCTCGCCCACTTCCTTCCGAGCTCGACGGATTGGAGGATCTCGCCGCCGACTTGCTGTGGCTCTCGAACACGGGGGCCGACAAGATTTGGCAGATGGTCGATCCGGAGCTCTGGGATGCCACCACAAACCCATGGTTTCTCCTCGAACGCATCTCCGAGACCCGCTTGGAGCAGCTCCGCGGAAATCCGGTCTTCCTGGAGGAGTTGCGGAATCAAATCGAAAAGCGAAAGACCTACCTGGAATGCCCGACCTGGTTCGACAGGACCCACAGCCTCCACGGCCTCCAGGGCGTAGCCTACTTCAGCATGGAGTTCGGCCTCGACGAATCTCTGCCTATCTACTCGGGCGGCTTGGGGATCCTCGCCGGGGACTGCCTCAAGGCGGCAAGCGACCTCGGCGTTCCGATGGTCGGAGTGGGGCTCCTCTACCAACAAGGATACTTTCGCCAGGGAATCGCGTGGGATGGCCGCCAGGTGGAATATTTCCCCTACAATGATCCCACCCTCCTCCCGGTCGTTCCGGTCCGCGATTGCTCCGGGGAATGGCTTCGCGTCTCGGTCTACCTGCCGGGACGCCCTCTCGTCCTCCGCGTCTGGCAGGCGACCGTAGGCCGAGTACCTCTCTATCTGCTCGACAGCAACGACCCGGTCAATACCCCGGCTGACCGGACGATCACGGGAGCCCTCTACGGAGGAGACTTGGAAATGCGCCTGCTCCAAGAGATCGCTCTCGGCATCGGCGGGTGGCGCGCGCTCGAAGGGTTGGGAATCCATTGCCAAGTCTGCCACCTCAACGAAGGGCACCCCGCCTTTGCGGTCCTAGAGCGGGCCCGCAGCTTCGCCAAGCAGACCGGCCAATCGTTTGCGGTCGCCCTCCGGGCGACTCGGGCGGGCAATCTCTTCACCACCCATACCCCGGTGCCGGCGGGCTTTGATCGCTTCCCGGCCGATCTCATCCGCCGCTATTTCGCCGACTTCGCCCCGGAATTGGGCATTTCGATCGAAGAGCTCCTCCGCCTCGGTCGAGGAGAGGGAGGGCGGGACGAGCCGCTCAACATGGCCTACCTCGCCATTCGGGGATCCGCCGCCGTCAACGGGGTGAGCCGCCTCCACGGGGAGGTCAGCCGCAGGCTCTTCCAGCCTCTCTTTCCGCGCTGGCCGGAAAAGGAAGTACCCGTCGGTCATGTGACCAACGGGATTCACGTCCCCACTTGGCATTCGGCCGAAACGGATGCTCTCTGGACGAAAGTCTGCGGACCCAACCGCTGGCGGCAACCCACCGAGGTTCTCGCGGACGATTTTCGGAAAACCGGCGATCTCGATCTCTGGGAATTCCGGATGAAAAGCCGGATGAAGCTCATCCTGGCGATCCGTAAGCGCAGGAAGTGCCGCTGCTCCATTCTCGGAAAGGTCGCGGACGAGATGGCTACCTGCTCCTGCGTCTTCGACCCGAACACCCTTACCCTTGGCTTCGCCCGCCGATTCGCCACCTACAAGCGACCCGACCTCCTCCTTCACGATCCGAATCGCCTCCTCCGGATCCTTTCGAATCCGAGCGCGCCGATGCAACTGGTCATCGCCGGCAAGGCCCACCCTGCGGATAGCTTCGGCAAGGAACTCATCCGCCGTTGGAACGCCTTTGCCGAACGGCCCGAAGTCAACGGGCGCATCGTCTTTCTCGAAGACTACGACATGCGGATGGCCAAGGAGCTCGTCTCCGGCGTCGATCTCTGGATTAACAACCCGAGGCGGCCTTGGGAGGCGAGCGGGACAAGCGGCATGAAGCTCTTGGGAAACGGCGGCTTGAACCTCTCAGAACTCGACGGTTGGTGGGCGGAAGCCTACTGCCCGGAGGTCGGCTGGGCGCTCGGAGACGGCCGGGAGCATGGAGAGGATCCGGCGTGGGATGCGGCCGAGGCCGAGCAGCTCTACCGGCTTTTGGAGCAGGAAGTGGCTCCCGCCTTCTACAACCGCGACTCGCGGGGGATTCCTACCGGATGGATCGCCAAGCTTCGCGAGAGCATTGCGCAGCTTACCGGCTACTTTTCCACGAATCGAATGGTCCGCCAGTATACCGAGGAATATTACCATCCGCTCAATGCCGCCTTCCAAAAACGATCGGCCAAGAACGGCGCTCGCGCCCGCGAGCTCGAAGAGCAGCTTCGGCAGATCGCGCTCCATTGGAGGGAGGTCCGTTTCGGACCTCTTTCGGTCGACACCGCGGAAGGCGAGATGCGGTTTTGCGTGCCGGTCTATTTGGACGAGATCTCCCCCCAATGGGTCCGGGTGGATCTCTACGCGGAGCCAAGGGATGGAGAAGGAGACAAGCCCTTCGTGTTGTCGATGGAGAGGGCCGAGCCGCTGGCGGGCGCCTTTAACGCCTTTCTCTACCGCGCCGTCGTACCGAGCGGCAGACCGGCCGGCGACTACACGCCGCGCGTCCGGCCCTTTCATCCCGAAATCTTCGCTCCGATCGAAGCCAACCAGATCCTCTGGTATGCTTAGCTTTTAGGAGCAGCGGCCGAAGAGCCCGCCGGAGCCGAGCGCTCTCCCGCCGGGGCTTCCCGCCCCTGGCGCAGGGTGGAGAGCTTCGTCATCGCCTTGACGGCGAGGAAGACGCTCCAGGCGATGATCAGAAATTGGATGACCGAGTTGCAAAACTGCCCGTAGCGGATCGCCACCCCGGGGTCACCACTTTCCCCCCCGCGACTACGGCGGGCTTGAGCACCCAAAGGAGATCCTTGAAGTCGACCCCGCCGATCACGATTCCGAGCGGCGGCATGACCAGGTCGTTCACCATCGAATCGACGATCTTGTTGAACGCCGTTCCGACCACGACCCCGACCGCCATATCGATCGCATTCCCTTTGAGCGCGAACTGCGTGAACTCCTCCAGTAGCTTTGCGGCCATCTTTCCCCCTTGTATTCGGTGATCTCTCGGAAAGGCTCCTACTTGAGTCGCAACAAGAGGATTTCAAGAGGATTTGGACGGAAGGAAGGGCGCGGTTTCCCAGTGGAGCCGCACGACGGCGGTGGGGAAGGCGCAAAAGCGGAAGCACCGAGGCGAGCGGCGTCCTTTTGCCAGCCGGGGGAGGTTTATGGGGCATGCCGGCGAACTCTCTAGTAAACTACTTCTCTTTCCTTGACAAGCCATTTTCTTCCGTTCCTCTCTTGGATCTCGGCGACGAATTCCTTCCCCGAAAAGGAGTTCCTCCAATCGATCGCTTTTCTCTGCTTTTGCGCTCCAAGGGTCTGACGTATCGTCGACTCCGTGTCGGAAGAAGCCTTGTCCCGCTCATCGAGCGGTTTCCGCTTCGAAATTCTTCGGGAGGATTCGGGGAGGGTTCTGCTGCGCCTTGTCGGCCCACTCGATGCCAAAAGCGTCTCCCGCTCTTGGAAAGCGATCCGGCGCGGCTTGCGCCGCCTGTCGTTTCGAAGCCTCCGGATCGAGGCGGCCGGAGTCGACCGCTGGGATAGCGCCGGGGTCGCCTTTCTGCAACTTCTCCGCCGGCAAGCCGAGGAGCGGTTCCAGGCGGAAGTCGCGATCGAAGGGCTCCCTCCCGAATGGGTGCGCACCTTCGAACCTCCGACGTCGACCGCGGGCGAAGCGGCCGGATCGGCGGAAGAGGCCGAGGGGCTGATCGGGACGATCGGGCATACGGCGATCGAGGAGGTGACCCTTGCGGGTGACGCCGTGGCCTTTCTCGGCGGCTTGACCCGGGGGCTCGCCGCCGCGTTTCAGCCGCGCATCTTTCGGCCTCGGGAGTTTTTCCGCATCTTCGAGTCGGCAGGGGTGGATGCCCTTCCAATCGTTTCTCTGATCAGCTTTCTGATCGGTCTGGTGATCGCCTTCGAATCGGCCCGCCCGCTCGCCGCTTTCGGCGCTCAGATCTTCATCGCGAATATGATCGGCCTGCTCATGATCCGGGAAATGGGTCCGATCATGACGGCCATCCTCTTGGCGGGCCGCTCCGGCTCGGCTTTTGCTGCAGAGCTGGGGACCATGAAGGTCAACGAGGAGCTCGATGCGCTCCGGACGATGGGAGTCGACCCTATCCGCTTCCTCGTCATTCAACGAGTAATCGCGGGGATGATCGCCACCCCCCTCTTGACGATCTATTCGATCTTCGTCGGCATCCTGGGGGGAGTTCTCGTGATGATCGGCTTGGGCTATCCGCTGGAAGCGGTCTACCACCAGATGGATTCCGCCGTTCGCATCCACGACATTCTCATCGGGGTCGCCAAAGCGGCCGTCTTCGGGCTGCTCATCTCCGCGAGCGGCTGCTTCCTCGGCCTGCGTACCCGGCAAGGCCCGGCTGCGGTGGGAGCATCGGCGACCGGAGCCGTCGTGACCGGTATTCTCTTGATCATCATCGCCGACGCCGTCTTTTCGCTCCTGCTCTACCTGCTGAACCTATGACGGCTTCGTCCGATCCCATCATCGAGATTCGCAACCTGCGCGCCGGATATGGGGAGACGGTCATTCTCGAAGAGATCTCCTTTTCGGTAAAACGGGGAGAAATCTTTGCCATCCTGGGAGGCTCCGGTTCAGGCAAGAGCACCTTGCTCAAGCATATCATCGGGCTTTATCCCCCCCGGGCCGGAGAGGTACTCATCGAAGGAAAGAATCTGTGGGCGCTCGAAGGGCGGGAACGAACCGAGCTTCTGCAACGCTTCGGGGTGATGTACCAGAACGGCGCTCTCTTCGGATCGATGACCGTCCGCGAAAATGTCCGGGTTCCGTTGGACGTCTTCACCTACCTGCCCCTCGCCGTAAGGGATGCGGTCGCGGAATCCAAGCTCGCCCAAGTCGGCCTCTTGGCCGCCGCGGAGAAGATGCCCTCGGAGCTCAGCGGTGGAATGCGCAAGCGGGCCGCGATCGCCCGGGCTATGGCCCTCGATCCCGCGATCGTCTTCTTGGACGAGCCTTCCGCCGGCCTCGATCCGGTTAGCTCCGCCGACTTGGACAATCTGATCAAAAGACTTGCCAACGACTTCACCATCACCTTTGTAATGGTCACCCATGAGTTGGAGAGCATTTTCGCCATCGCCGATCGCGTCATCCTTCTCGACCCTCAAACCAAGAGAATCCTTGCGGAAGGGGATCCTCGAGTCTTGCGCGATACTTCAACCATTCCCCTAGTCCAGCACTTCTTCCGCCGAGAGGGCCAATCCTCGGGAAAGAGAGAGCTCCGTGAGCCGTAAGACCAAGGACATCAAAATCGGCCTCTTCGTGCTGGCGGCTGCGGGCCTTCTCGTTGCGGGCCTGCTCGCCTTCGGGCTTCGGGATCTCTTCCAGAAACATTACTATTTCGAAACATACGTTCCCGGCGATGTAGCCGGCCTCTCCGTCGGCTCGACTGTCCTCGTTCACGGGGTGCCCGTCGGCAAGGTAACGCGCGTCTCCTTCACGTGGACGGAATACCCCCAATATCGTTCCCATGCCGTCCTTGTGGTTGCGGAGATCAATCCGGGCACCTTTCCGGGATCGAACTGGGAGGAGCAAAAGAGGTACCTGCAAACACAGATCCACAACGGCTTACGAGCACGCATTCAAGGTCAAGGAATCACCGGAACGAGCATGCTTGCCCTCGAGCACGTCGACCCCAAGCGTTTTCCTCCCCTGTCGGTCCCCTGGCAACCGAGGAACTTCTACATCCCCTCGGCCCCCGGTCAGTTCAAAGACATCGTGCAACAGGTAGAGATCGTGCTCGAAAAACTGGCGGCCATCGACTTCCCGGGTCTCGGTGCGAGTGCCAATAGCCTTCTGGGGGAGCTCCGCCATACGAACAACCAGATCAAAATTCTCCTCGATGAGACGACCACGACTTTGGCTTCCGGAAATCTCCCCGCGCTCTTCGAGACAACCGACCGGACGCTCGCCCAGCTCCGCGAAACGTCGGCCAACCTCAACGAGCTGATCGGGGACCTCCGGCGCTATCCCGCAGGCTTCCTCTTCGGCCAAGCCCCCGCTCGGCCTGAGAGCCTCCAAGGACAACCCCATCGATGAATGGCGCCATCGGCACCCTCTCCTGGGTTTTCCTCCTCTTTTTCTGCCTGCCTCTGCTCGGTTGCATCAGCCGACCCAACCGCCTCCCGTCGGAATCCTTCGGGTTCGTTCCTTCCGTCGTTGCGCCTTCGAAGACGGACGCTCCCAAGCCTACGCTCGTCCTTCGCTCCGTGCGCGTCGTCCCCGCCTACGCCGGACAGGATTTCGTCTACCGAGCGGCAGACTACCGCTTCGAACGCGATCCCTATGCGCACTTTCTTACATCCCCCGAACTCTTGATCCGCTCGGCGGTCAGCGACTCGCTCCAAAATTCCGGTCTCTTTCAAATGGTCGTCGCCGGCGGAAGCGCTGTCTTGACCCATTCCTTCGCCGAAATTTCCGTCCGCGAGCTCTACGGAGACTTCCGTCCCCGCTCCTCGCCGGCTGCGGTGATCTCCCTCCGCTTCTTGGTCATTCAAGCCCCCGGGGGAAATCCCCTTTGGGAAGGGACGATTTCCCGGCGGATCCCTCTGCGGGAGCGGAGCGCCTCCGCCCTCATGGAAGGGTGGAGCACCGGCCTGCGCCAAATTCTCGTCGAAGCCGGTCCGCTTCTCGCCAAGTATGCCCGGGAGGCGGATCTCGCCGCCCAAAAAGCGGCGGAAAATGCGAACCAAACGCCCGCCCCTACGCTTCCGAAACCGAAGAGCTAGGCTTCCACATCGGGGCAACGTACCTTGGGCAGCGTCGACCAGGCCCAGAGGAGAAGCGCCACCAACCAGAAAAGAGAGGCTTCCGAAAGAAGAAGACCCCTCCGCGCCGGCACCAGACCTCCCGCGACCCGAAGAAGGATCGCGCCGAGAATCCACCACTTTGCTTGGGAAAGCGGCCCGTAGCGGTCTGTGAGCAGCTCTCCACGCCCGCTGAAGCCCAGGATGACGCGGGAAGCGACCGTAAGGATGAGAAGACCCGCTCCGCCCAGGAAGAAGAGATGGAGCCAGGCGACCCGCAGCGGCAAGGAAAAGGCAGCCAGCAGAAGCCCGAGGACCGAAAAAGAAAGAGCCAACCGGGCGCAACCGGCGACCGTCCCCTTCGCAAAGAGTTCCCGAGAGGCCGGGATCGAAAAGAGAAGATAGCCGATGACCGCCCCGGTCCGAAGGAGTCCGCCCGCCAGCGCTCCCCCCG
>NZ_CABFUZ020000149.1 GCF_902143385.2 Methylacidimicrobium cyclopophantes | reverse complement strand
CCCCCCTTCCCGCGACTCGTAGCCGATCGGCTCCAGGGAATCGATCGTCACCCGGCGGTGGAGGTGGCGCTGGAGGCAGGCGCGCGCCGCCTCGATCGGGGGGAGGGCTCTCCCCTCCAGGGCGGGGTCGAGCCGCGGGACCTGCGTGATCTCCTCCCCCTCCCGGAGCCAGCGGATCACCCGCTGCTCCCACCGGTCGTAGTCGGAGCGGACTCGAGCAAAGGAGTGGGGCTCGTCATCGGCCAAGGAAGCGGGAATTGGTGCCGCCACGGGCTGGGGAGCCCGGCGGGCCTGGCTCCACCAGCCGATCGCCCCCAGGACGAGCATGGCGAGGAGGGAAGCTCCCAGGACGAGCGCGGGGAGCTCGGCCCGGGACGCCCGCTCGCAGCGGACCGGTGGCCCTTCGGCGCAGGAGACGCAACGCCCCGCGGCTTGGTGAGGGGAAGCGACCTTCCCCGCATCGATCGATCGGTTTTCGCTCTTCTCGGTATTTTCGCTCTCGCCCACTCCCGGCGAAGCCACGGCGCTCATTTTCCCTCCTTGGTCTTGGTCTCTCTTCGGTCTTCCTCCCATCGCTCGGATCTGCCGAAAGAAGGCTCTTTGCTCCCCTTCCCGGTAGACCGGGCGATCCGACATCTACAAAGGACCGCCTAAGGAGGAAACGTGGCTGAGCAGCACTCTCTTCGTTACAATTTGGTGACAAATTGTGTCGAAGCGTCTTAACGTTTAGAGCCGCGAGCGCGCGGAAAGCCCAAGTCGCAGAGAGAGAGGAGAGAAGCGCTTCCCTCCCTTTTCAGAGGGCGGCTGCTTTTGTTCTTGTCAATCGATCCGGCGGCGGAGAAAAGCATCCCGAATGGGATATCTCTTGATCCGATGGGCGGTGCTGGCCATCTCCATCTTCGTCGCCGCGCATATCAAGTTCATCGGGATCCACTACGACAGCCTCTCATCCCTCCTGGTAGCTTCGCTCGTCCTCGGCATCATCAACGCTCTGCTCAAGCCGATCTTCGTCACCCTCTCCCTCCCCTTGATCTTCCTGACCTTCGGCCTCTTCCTGATCGTGATCAACGCGCTCTTGCTTTATTGGACCGGCAAGCTCGTCACGGGCTTCGATGTCCCCACCTTCGGCTCCGCGATCGGCGGGTCGATCGTCATCAGCCTGGTCCGGCTCGCGCTGGAGGGATGGCTCTACCTTTAGCTCTCGGCGGCTCCCTCGCCCTCGTCCCAGAGGAAGACCCAGAGGGCCTTCGGCCCATGGACCCCGATGGTCTGATCGTTTTCGATGTCGGCCGACCGGCTCGGGCCGCTGACGAAGTGGAGGTAGGAAGGAAGCCTCCCTCGATGGGCGAGCTCCGAGAGGGCGGCCTCCATGGTGGGGAGGATCGAGGAGCTCCGCAAGAGGGCGAGGTGGATCTCCGGCACCAGGTGGACGAATCGGCTTCCCTCCTCTTCCTCGTTCAGGAGGAGGGTTCCGCTCTCCGCAATCGCCCGGAAGCAGCCGGTGATGCCGAGGTCGACCGGAGGGAGTTCCCGCAATCGTTCGATCGCGACCCGCTCGTAGGGAACGAGGAGCGGCTCGACGCCAAAGGGCTCCAGCGAACGGCCGGGAGAGACGGCGATCCGGCGGACCCCCCAAGAGGCGAGCCGCTCCCGGAGAGCCGCAGAGAGCTTCTCCCGGCTCGAAAAGCGGAGGAGGTTCGCGCCGACGGCTTGGAGTCCTTGGCGCAGGAGAGCGATCGAGGCCTCCTTGGGCACCCCCCCTTCCTCGCTCTTCTCTGGAACCGAGGGAAAGCGGCGCTCGGGCTCCGGTCGGCCCAAGGCGCGCGCAATCCGCCGCAGGAACTCCTCTTCTCTCATCGCTTCTCCAAGGTCGCCCCTTCCCGGGAAGGGCGGCGGCTCCGGTCGGCCGATCCGACTCGCAGCAAGCGGGCCGCCGGGCCCATCCCGCGCAAAAGAGAGTCGCCTCCCAGCCGGAGGAAGAGGCGCAGGAGCCGGGAAGCGATCCGGTAGAGCCGGGGTCGGGCCATGACCAAGCCGGAAAGGGAAAAGCCGATCCGCTCGGCTCGTGGAGTCCGGCCCGCTTCCACCTCCCGCCGGCGCAGGCGGACCAGCAGCGAGGGGAGCGGGATCTTGACGGGGCAGGAGTCGACGCAGGCGCCGCAGAGCGTCGAGATCCAAGGAAGCAAGCTCGTCCGCTCCCCCGGCCAAAGAAGGGGGGTGAGCACCGCGCCGATGGGCCCCGAGTAGACCGATCCATATCCTTTCCCCCCGATCTCTCGATAGGCGGGGCAGACATTCAAGCAGGCGCCGCAGCGGATGCAGTCGAGGACCTCCCGATGGGAGGAATCGGCGAGGATCCGGCTGCGGCCATTGTCGACCAGGATGAGGTGGAGCTCTCGGGGAGGGTCGGATTTCGCCGCCGTTCCCGGGCCGGTGAAGAGCGAAAGGTAGGTGATGACACCCTGGCCGGTCGCGGCGGCGGGGAGGAGGCGGG
>NZ_CABFUZ020000148.1 GCF_902143385.2 Methylacidimicrobium cyclopophantes | reverse complement strand
GGCTCGAAGAGCGCGAGCCGGTCCGGTCGATCGGAGGGCGCCCCTCCGCGCGGAAGCCGAAGGGGGCGCACCGCGAGAAAACAATTGGCGAACGAGAGCCCTCTCCAGTATCTTCATTCAAAAAAAGAGAAAGCGATGCTCGATCAGGAGAAGAAACAAGAAATCATCACAGGGTTTCGTCGTCACGACAGCGACACAGGGTCGGCGACCGTCCAGGTAGCTCTCTTAACCCGAAGAATCCAGCAACTGACCGATCACCTTCGGCAGAATCAAAAGGATCATAGCTCGAGGCGCGGCCTATTGCGGATGGTGAGTCGTCGGCGCAAGCTCTTGGATTACTTGAATCGGACGGAGCCTGTCAGCTACCGCGACCTGATTGGTCGGTTGTCGTTGCGCAAGTAGCCGTTGCTACTGGAGCAGCGGAGCTCCGGATGGAGGGCTCCGACAGATCGCAGAGAAGAAAGGATAAGGAATGGAACTTCCAGTACGCGTATCGGTCGCTTGTGGGGAATCGCCGATCACTTTACAGACCGGGAAATTGGCGAAGCTCGCCGATGGGGCGGCGGTGGTTAGTTGCGGAGAGACGGTGGTCTTGGCGACCGTTGTCTCCACGAAATCGGTCAAGCCGGAACAAGACTTTTTGCCCCTCCAGGTAGAATATCGGGAGCGGGCGGCCGCCGCCGGCCGGATTCCGGGAGGATATTTTCGGCGGGAGGGGCGCCCGACCGAAAAAGAGATCCTCACGGCGCGGATGATCGACAGGCCGCTGCGCCCGCTCTTCCCTAAGGGGTATTTTTACGAAACTCAGGTCATTCTCGCCCTCCTCTCCGCGGATGCGCAAAACGACCCCGACATCTTGGCCATCAATGCCGCTTCCCTGGCTCTGATGGTTTCGGATATCCCCTTTGCGGGTCCCGTCGGGGCGGTTCGTCTGGGCCGGCTCGAGGGAAAATGGACGGTCAACCCGACGCATCGGGATCGGCAGTTCAGTGACCTCGATCTGGTCTACGTAGGAACGGAAACCGAAGCCCTCATGATCGAAGGAAGCGCCCGAGAGCTGCCCGAGGCGGACTTCCAGCGCGCCCTGGAGGTTGCGCAGGAAGCGATCGAGGGGTTGATCCGTGGCCAAAAGGAGATTGCGGCCAAGGTCGGGCGAGTGAAGCGGAGCTACAGCTGCTTTCTGCCCGATCCCCAGATCCTCCAATTCTCCGCCGAGCTGGTGGGACATCGGCTGGAGGAGGCGTTGTACCTCCCGCAAAAACAGGATCGGGAGAGCGCCTTGGAGCAGCTAAGGGCGGAGCTGGTCGAAAGGGTTCGCGAACGCTTCCCGACGGCCTCGGATGCCGATGTCGCTCGGGCATTCACGAAGCTGCAGCAGCAGCTCTTCCGGCACCGCGTCCTGGAGGAAGGCAAACGGTGCGATGGAAGGAGATTCGACGAGGTCCGGCCGCTGTCGGCCGAGACCGGGATCCTCCCCCGAGTGCATGGGACCGCACTCTTCGCCCGCGGAGAGACGCAGGCTCTCTGCATGGCGACGCTGGCCTCGCTGAGCGAGGCGCAGGAGATCGATGCCTACGGAGGCGGGGAGACGACAAAGCGATTCCTCCTTCACTACAACTTTCCTCCCTTCAGCGTGGGGGAGGTGGGGCGGATTGGAGGACAGAGCCGCCGCGAGATCGGCCACGGAGCGCTCGCCGAGCGTTCGATTTTCCAGGTCGTCCCGCCCGAATCGAGCTTCCCGTACGCCATTCGGGTGAATTCGGAAATTTTGGAGTCCAACGGGTCTACCTCCATGGCCACCGTCTGTGGGGGAACCCTTGCGCTCATGGATGCCGGCGTTCCCCTCAAAGCTCCGGTTGCGGGAATTTCCGTCGGATTAGTCACCGAACCGGACGAAGCGGGGAAAATCCGGAGACATGTCCTGCTGACCGACATCCTCGGCTTGGAAGACCACTATGGCGATATGGATTTCAAGTTGGCGGGCACGGAGCAGGGAGTGACCGGCTTCCAGCTCGACTTGAAGCTTCCGGGCATCCCGATCCCGCTCCTGCAGGAAGCAATCGATCGGGCGGCCGCGGCCAGGCGGCAGATCCTGGCCTTCATGCAGCAGGTGATGCAGTCGCCGCGCAAGGAGCTTTCGAAGCACGCGCCGCGTATCGACACGCTCAAGATTCATCCGGACAAGATCGGGCTCCTGATCGGCCCGGGAGGCAAGAACATCAAGAGGATCTCGGCGGAGAGCGGGGCGGAGATCAGCGTGGAAGACGATGGGACCGTCCGCATCTATTCGCCCGATAGCAACGCGATGGCGGTGGCCCGGGAGCTGGTGGAAGAGGTGGTCGGCGAGTTGGTCGTGGGCGGCCTCTACCGCGGACGGGTAAGCGGGATCAAGGATTTCGGCTGTTTCGTGGAGATTCGCGGAAAGGGCGAGGGCTTGGTTCATATTTCGGAACTTGCGGAGACGCCCGTCCGACGCGTCGAGGAAGTCGTTCGGATGGGGGAAGAGGTCTGGATCAAGTGCATTGGCATCGACGATCGTGGCCGCTATAAATTCAGCCGGAAGGCCGCGCTTCGCGACAAGCGTCTGGAGCAGGAGCAGACAGCCGCTTCCTAGGATAGGAGCGGCGGTCGGTCTCCCTTCCGGCGTCAGGCGCAAGAAGCGGAGCGAGCGGACGGCTCAAGGCGGGAGGAGGACGAATGGCACTACCGGTAGGAGCAGCAGCACCAGACTTTACGCTCAAGCGAAAAACCCCAGAGGGGCTCGTCGACGTCGCATTGAGCTCCTTTCGAGGAAAGAAGGTCGTTCTTCTCTTCTTCCCCCTCGCCTTTACAAGCGTCTGCACCGAGGAGATGTGCCGGATGACCGACGGCATTCAGGAGTACGCGCGGCTGGATGCATCGGTCCTGGCCGTGAGCGTGGATAGCCCCTTTTCGCAGGAAGCTTGGGCGCAGAAGGAAGGAATCCGGATTCCCCTCCTTTCGGACCTCAACAAGGAGGTCAGCCGGGCTTACGGGGTGCTTTTCCCCGGAGTCTTGGGCATCGGCGATGTAGCGGCTCGGGCGGCCTTCGTGATCGATCGGGAAGGGAAGATCGCCTATTCGGAGGTGACTCCCAATCCGACGGTGCTTCCCGACTTCTCCGCCATCGAAGCAGCGGTAAGAAATCTTCCGTAGACGCCGACTAGGGAACTAGGGAAGGAAGCGGGAACGCGACAACAAGGCGGTATGGCGGCGTTCCGTATCGGCATCTTCACGAGCGGCGGAGATTGCCCGGGCCTCAATGCGGTGATCCGTGCCGTGGTGGCAGCCGCCAGCCAGCATGGCTGGGAAGTCTACGGCTTCATCGACGGCTTCGAGGGGCTTCTCTCGCCGGTCCGCTATCGCATCCTGGAGGAGAACGCGACCGTCGGGATCGCAAGCTTGGGTGGGACCATTCTCGGCACGACCAATCGGGGACGATTTGCGACGCGGGTCGGGCTGGGACAGATTCAGCAGATCCCCAAGGCGGTGCTCGACGAGGTCTGGGAGACGGTGGAGGGATTGGAGATCGGCGGTCTCATCTGCATCGGCGGGGACGGCTCCCTCACGGCGGCCCAACAGCTCTTCGAGGTAAAATTGCCGATCGTCGGCGTCCCCAAGACGATCGATAACGACATCTCGGCGACCTCGATCTCCTTCGGGTTCTACTCGGCCGTGGAGTTTGTCACGCAGGCGCTCGATCGATTGCGTTCGACCGCCACCAGCCACAGACGGGTCATGGTCGTGGAGGTGATGGGGCGGTACGCAGGGTGGATCGCGCTTTTCGGCGGGTTGGCGGGCGGAGCCGACGTGATCCTCTTGCCGGAGATCCCCTTTCATTATGAGAAAATCGCGCACGAGGTGCGCAAGCGCATCGCGGAAGGCGCCCTCCAGACGATGATCGTGGTCGCCGAAGGAGCCCGCCCCGACCATGGACAATTCGTGACGCAAGACGAAGAAACGGAGAAGGGGGTTCTGGGAGAGATCCGACTGGGCGGCATCGGCCGCCATGTGGCCAAGATGGTCGAGCAGATGACGGGTCAAGAGAGCCGGGAGGTCGTGTTGGGCCATCTCCAGCGCGGCGGGCCTCCGACGGCGTTGGATCGGAATCTCGGGATGCTCTTCGGGGTTGCGGCGGTGCGGTTGGTCGAGCAGAAGCGCTTCGGAGAAATGGTGGCATTTCAGAATGGGCATGTAGGGTCGGTACCGATCCGGGAGGCGATTCGAGCAACCAAGACGGTGCCGCCCGATTGCGAGGAGATCGCCGCGGCAAGGGCGGTCGGCATCGCATTCGGCGATTAGGCTACCAAAACGTCATCGGCGGGACCATGCCCCAAGCGGTGCCCCAATCCATTCCCGGATAGCCCCACCCCCACTCCATGCGAGGATAGGTCCAGTAGGCGCTGTTCGCCTCGTGCTGCCGCCACAGGTGGATCTTGGTCGCAGCAATCAGAGGATAGATGTAGCGCCTTTCTCCGATTCGGCCCGGCTGCGGGCCCACCACGCGGCCGATGACCGTGATTTCGCGGCCCTTGGCGTAGGTGGAGAGATCCAGAGATCCCGAGATGCCTACCAGAAAGCGACCGTCGCTCTTGTCGGAGGAGACGGGGTGGTCGTAGGCGTTGAGTTCCTTCTCGAGGATTTCGAGGAAGGTCGCCCGGTTCCGGTGCTTGGCGTAGAGGATGGTTCCGCCGAGTAGGACCATGCGTCCCCGGTAGGCGGAAGGGTTAGCCCGAATCGCGCCGAAGGAGGGTTGATCGCGTATCTGCTTCCTTACCTCACTCGAGAACGGGCTGCAGCCGGCGAGGAGTAGGAGGAGAAGAAGGCCCGCCGGCCTCGTCTCCCTGAGCCAAAACCGATCCATCGGCGTTTCCTCGGTTGCCAAGCCGCATCCGAAGACGAAGCAAGACCAACGCCCACGGGCCGCCGTCTTCGGTCTGCTTTCACTGAGGATATCGTAGCACGCCGGGGCGTGATCGGCACGGAGGAGCGGAGAGGGGCGGGAGAAAGAGAGAACGGAAAAGAGCTCCCTCGAAGCGCAGCCGGAGAACCGATTACCACCACCACGGACCCATTCCCCAGCCCATTCCCATCCCCATGTAGGGATAGCCCCAGCCCCACCCCATGCCGGGATATCCCCAGGCATAATCGGCGGAGGTATATTGCGACCAGAGATGGATGTGGGTGGCTGCGATGACGGGGTAGGTGTATGGTTTTTCCCCGATGACGCCGGGCTGCGGGGCGGCGACGCGGCCGACGACCGTAATGTCACGGCCTTTGCTGTAGACGGAAGGATCGAGAAAGGTCGACGTTCGCACCAAGAAGCGCCCGCCGATCTTGTCGGATGGGATCGGGCGATCGGAGCTGTCGAGCCGCTCCTGGAGAACTTCGATCAGCGTGACATCCTTGAGATTCTTCGTCTGGGCAATGGTGCCGCCGAGCATGACCATGCGTCCTCGGTAGGCGGAGGGGCGTGCCCGAATCGCGCCGAAGGAGGGCTGATCGCGCACCTGTTTCTTTACCTCGCTCGAGAAGGGGCTGCAGCCGACAACGAGGAGGCCGAGGAGCAGCCAAGCGGTGAGCAGCCTTTTCCTGGGGAAGTAGGGAGCCATAAGGCGGACGCCGCTCCTGCGGTTACCACATCCCGAATCCGGGGAAGAAGCCCATCCCGGGCCCCCACATTCCCGGCTCATAGCCCCAATTCATCATGGCCCAGTCGTAATCCGAGCCGACGGCGCTCACCGGGCGCCAGAGATGAATCTGGGAGATCGAGATGACTGGATAGCTGTAGCTCCTCTTGCCGATCCTACCCGGCTGGACGCCGCTGACTCGGCCGGCCACGGTGACTTCTTTGCCGCGCTTGTAGATGGTCGGATCGAGAAACTTCGGGGTTACCGCGAGGAAGCGTCCGCCCGATTGATCGGTGGACGAGGGGCGTTCGCCGCTTCCCAAAGGGTGCTGTACGATTTCGAGGACCGTCGCGCTCTTCCGGTTTTGGATTTGGGCGATCTTGCCGCCGAGGATGACGAGTCTCCCCTGGTAGGCGGCGGGGTTGTGCCGAAGAGCTCCGAAGGAAGGTTGGTTCCGGGCGGCCTCCACGGTCGATTCGGAAAAGGGCCCTCCACATCCCGTGAGGGTGGCGAGCAGGAGGGCCGCAATGGAAATGGCAAGGATGAGCCGCGCTCCATTTCTTTGGCGCATGATCCTTGAGCTATGGGCGATTCCCGCTTCCTCCGTCAAGGCCAAAGAGCTTCCCCGAGGGGAAGACGGGGTTTCGTCCGGGAAAGGAAAAAATGGATTTTGCGGCATCTGGCGTCCATGCAATGGTAGAACATCGCCCAGCGGCTTGGGGAAGGCCCGGCGGAAGCGGTCGCGGCGGGGAGCGACGACAGGAGAACGAGAGGATGGAACGGGAACGGTGGATCGGTCTTTTGGCGTCTGCGGCTCTTCACGCGGGGATTTTGCTGGGATTGAATGGCTCGATCGTCCATCGAGCTCAGTACGGCATGGCGCAGGGGGAGAACTCCGTCGCCGTCGACCTGGTGGAAGGGGCGTCGGAATCGGAAGCGACGCCGGAGCTCCCTCCGCAACCGCAAGTTCTCCCCAAGCCGGCTCCCGAGGAGATGGCGCAGGCGATCGAGCGGAAGCCGACTCCCCGGATCGTGGAGCATAAGGAGTCGGAGAAGTCTCCGCGAAGCGCCCAATCGGTGGCCGCGCGAGGGAAGGGCGTCTCCGGGGTGGGGCGGGATGCCATTACCTTGCGGCGCGCCAGCGGCACGACGAGCGCTCAGCCCGACTATCTCCGCAATCCACCGCCTCCCTATCCTGAGGAGTGCCGTTGTCGAGGCCAGCAGGGAACGGTGGTGCTGAAGGTGTTGGTTTCCCCCCACGGGGCAGCGGAGTCTGTCGCGGTGAGCCGAAGCTCGGGATTTGGACCGCTCGATCGGGCCGCGCTCGAAGCGGTCCGCCGGTGGCGCTTTCGAGCGGCGACGATCGGAGGGACGCCCGTCGAATCGTATGTGATGGTCCCGATTCGCTTCGTCCTCGAAAACTAGCGTCCGCAAGGCAACCGCCGAGGCGACGTCAGGCTCGGATCTGAATGTCCTGATAGGCCGCCCACCCGATCAAGGTGAAGGGCACCGATTGGACGGCGAGGAAGAGGAGCAAAAGGATCAGCCGGAGTCGAGGCACGAGCTTCGGCGTTTGCTCGTCGAGCTCCTTCTTCACGTAGTCCGCGACGATGCCGATCGCCCTGGTGTCGGGGTAGACGGCGTTGGGCTGGACGTTCAAATATTGCTGGACGTCCCGGGAGACGGCCTCTTCGGCGGTGCGGACATGGACGGAGAGGATCCAGCTCAGGAAGGGGTGCATCCGCTGGAAGTTGCGGGCCGCGCCGTTCGCGTAGATCTTGGCGACCACGAACTTGGTGTTCGGATTCGTCAGAGGGACGATCGGTCCGCCGCTCTGGTCCTGCCAGAGTGCCGGGTTATGCGGCTCTTGGCCGAGCTGCCAGACGGTCTTCCGGGCCTCCTCGAAGGTGCTGCTCTTCCAGGATTGGTTTGCTTGGAGCGAGGCCGCCCAGAGATCGACGAACTGCGTGCCCGCCGTCTTCGCGTGGCTCAGGGCAAAGAAAAGCAGGGCGCTTGCCAAGGTGGCCAGGGCTGCGACGGCGCAAAAAAAGTGGTGAATCGGGTTGGCATGAAAGAGCAGATTCCAGAGCTTGGTGTAGTTGCTGGCCAGCCACCAGCAGCCGCCGGCCAACAGGACGGCCGCCGCGAACGCCAGGAGGAATTGCCCCGTTGCTTCGACAAGGAAGAGAAGGATGCAGGAGGTCGTTACGGCGAGAAGGTCTCCGAGCATGGCGGGCCTCCGGGTTGTAGGAAGATCGAGAAGCTCGAGTCAAGTCGCCTGGCAAGAAACTCTTTCTCGCTGCTGCGAGCCGAACGGTCGCGAGACCCGGGATCTCGAAGCGGGAAAGGCTCGGGGAGTCGGAGCAAAAGGGATTGCTTTTTTCCGCCGCCTAGGTAATCCGAATCAGGGTAAACCCTCGATAGCGATCGATTCTGCTACATCGGAGGAACTTTCTCCCATGGATAAGGAGCGGAAGCTCCTGCCGGCGAAACGATCTGCGTGGGTCCATGCCCGAAGATCTTCATGAATCACCGCCGATTAGGAAGTGGACAGCATCGATGAACCCGAATCACATGATCATCGGCCTCGGGGGGACGGGAGGCAAAATCATCCGAGCGGTCCGAAAGACCATCTTTCAGGAATTTCGGAGCTTGAACCCGGAAGACGTCAGTATCGGATACCTGTATATCGATTCGAGCGACGAGCTCATGCGGCTCGACGATCCGACGTGGAAGATCCTGGGACAGAGCGTCCAATTGGGCCCGAACAGTCAGCTCCACATCCGCTGCTCCAACCTCTCTTCGATCTTGGAAAACTTGACGAATTATCCGGGCATCCGACCCTGGATCGGCGATCGGGCGATCTGGAACGATATTCTCGGGGGGATCGTAGGCGATGCGATCGGCGGGCAGAAACGGAGGCTCGGCCGTTTTCTCTTCGCCAACCATGCGACCGAGTTCTGCGACAGGCTGACTTCCCAGGTGCGGGAATTGCAGGCGGGCGGAGAGACCAGCGTCACGTTTCATGTCTGTACCGGTTTGGCCGGAGGGACGGGCAGCGGAACGATCCTCGATGTTCTCTGCCAGATCCGCCGACTCTATCCCGACTCTCTTCAGTATCGGATCATCGGCTATCTTCTGCTCCCCGAAGAGCATCCCAAGCCCAACTGGAACACCGGGAACTACCACGCCAACGGTTATGCCGCACTGGCGGAGCTCAACGCGCTGAGCATCGGGAAATTCGTTCCCTGCAACATCGCCGGGGACGGCGGGAAGATGACGGGCTTGCAGACTCCGTTCAACGGAGCCTATCTCTTCACCACCCATAATGAGAACGGGCTCGCGCTCAGCGTCGACGACATTCCGAACGTCGTCGCGGATTTTCTCTACCAGAAGATCGTAACGGTTCGAAAGGTCAACTGGGCGAGCCTGGCCCGGCAGGAGAACGCGGAAAACGGGGACGGAATGCCCGAGACGATTCCGGGGACCAACGTCGGCGTTCGATCGAAGCGGTGGCTCGCCTTCGGGGTCAAGCGGATCGCGGTGCCGGAGGAAGAAATCGCCGAATATCTCGCGTATCAATTCGCGCGGCAGGCGGCGCTGCAGCTCCGCTACAACAACTGGTCGGAGACGGAGGGGTATCTTCCGAATGCCAAGAACGTCGATCTGATGAGCTACGTCAGCGCTCCGGAACAGCTCGAGCGATGGCTTCTTTCCGACGAGCACTTGCTATTGTCCTCTCCGGTCTTGGAGGCCGATGGGACCCAGGGGCGCTGGCAGCCGATCGGCCGCTACTGGACGACCGTTACCGGAGCGTTCAAGCAAGATATCGAGGAGAGGGAGGAGGGGGCCAAGTGGCTCGACAGCCTGAAGGGAAGGCTCGAGCTCCGTTTCAGCGATCAATATCGGGGACACGGCGTCAAAGCCTTTTATCAGACCGTCTCGGCCTCCGCCCGGGAGCGGGCGCGGGAGATTCGGCAAAAGCTCGAGAGGGAGCTTTTCGGGAACTGGCGGGACGGGGCTCGGTCGGTCCATGAGATCAGCGGGCTGGTCGGGAGCGTGATCACCTATTTGCGAAATCGTTCGGAGCGTTTCGACGACGACGTCGCGAAGGCGAAGGCTCAGGAGGAAGCGCTCTCCAAGAAGCTCAAGGACCAGGAGAAGGAGTGGGCAAAGGTCGGGGTCATCTCCGACATGTTCGGCAAGAGAAAGCGGCTCTTCGATATCTGTGCCTTGACCCTCCAAGACCTCTACGCCTGCCGAACCCGCATCGAAGGCTGGCAGTTCGCCAAGAAGTTCACCCCGGTCTTGCTCGAGGAGATCACCCAACTGAAAGCCGAGCTCGATCGGAGTTCGGCTATGATCGCCGAAGCGGTCAAAAACTTCGAGGAGCAGATCGCGGAGCGCTGCGTCGAAGACAGCAGCCAAGTCGATTACCGGCAGCAGATCATCCGGTTCTACGATCCGGAGCTCGTTCGGATCGTCACGCGGAGGCTGACGAAGGATGCCCGGGAGCAGCTCACCCAGACGCAGCGGGTCCGCTCCGCTCTGGTGGCTCTGCTGGGAGACAAGCTCGACTTTCGTACGTTCAACGAGCGGATCAACAAGACGACCTTTTTGGACGTTCTCGAGAACCAGTGCATGGAAAATGCGAAGATCTCGCACAATAATCTGATCGAAAGCACCAAGGAGAGGCTGATCGGAGTCAGCATCATCGACAAGCTCCGCGACCGCTACGGGGATCGGCAGGCGCTTCGGCTTTTCATCGACGGGATCGTCAAGGCGGCCGGGAACTACTTGATCTTCAACCCGGACGAGATCAAGCGGTCGGCTCCCGGCATCAATCCGGCGGCGCAAATCTGCGTCTCCAACTTCACGGTGATTCTTCCCAAGGCTCCCGAAGCCGAAGATTTCGTGAAGATGCTGCGGGAGATCTTTTGGGAGTGCGTGCAGACCACGGCTCGCGAGTTTCTCGACGGAAGCAAACCCAACGAGATCATTTTGACGAGCGTCACCAACCTCTTCCCGCTGCGCGTCGTCCAGTTGCTCTCCTTTCTTCGGGCTCGATACCTCGAGCGGGTGAACGGGCAGAATCCCGCGCGGGCCCGGATGGAGCTTCACATCGAAGGCGACGGACAGTCGCTTCCGAGCCTTTTTCTCCCGAGCCGCGGGGAGTTGCAGGAGCGCATCGCCCCCTATCTCCTCCTTGGAATGGCCTTGGGGTTGATCGCCGGCCGGGAAAACGAGAGAGGGGCGCAGGAGCTGGCCATGCTGACGAAGGACGAGTTCGGTTTCGAGACCCCGCTCTTCTTGGAAGGAGCGACGATTCCGGAAGCGCTCGCGAATATCCCGGAACCGAAGGCCTTGACCCTGGAGGAGGCGGTAGGCAAACAGCTTGCCGATCCGGAAATCCGGCGGGATCCGAAACGGAACGAATTGACCCAAAAGGTGGTTTCGCTGGTGAACGATCTGGTCCGACAACTGCCTCCGACGGATCCCCGAGGGAAGTCGTTGCCGGACTGGGGGCGGAAAGCGGTGAAGCTTCTTCGCGGAGAAGGATGAGGGCGTTGCGGCGGAGAAAGGGAAAGCTGCCGAACCATGGCGGTTAGACGCGGGTACTGCGAGAACTTCGGGAACTGCCCGACCCGCGCGGATACCCGCTCGGTCGTGGAGGTTCCCGAAGGGAAGGATTTCGTATGTCCGGATTGCGGAACGCCTCTGGTGCCGGAAGAAGAGGTGCTTCACCCTCCGAGGAGAGGAGGGAAGCGGGGCATCCTTCTCCTCTCGCTGCTCCTTCTGATCGTAGGGGGAGGCGCCGGCCTCTGGCTGTCGCTTCGCGACCGCCCGCAGCCCTCGCTCGCGCCGAGTCCCGCTCTGCCTCCGCCCCCCAAGGCCTCTCTTCCTGTGGCCGAGCGGACTCTTTTCACCATTTCCGGCTCGCAAATCCTCGGGGAGAAGCTCGTTCCCGACTTGGTGCGGGCGTTCCTCTCCGAGGAGGGGTTGGCGTCCGGGGTCACGATCCACCGGGAAGGAGAGGGCCGCTCGCTCTCCGTCCGAGGAAGATCGGCAAACGGGGAGGGGGAGCTTTCGGTTCGCGTCATTCTCTCGAATACTCCCGATGGATGGAAGGATCTGGCGGCAGATGCGGCGCAAGTGGCGATGGCCTTTCGGAAGATTCGGCCGGAGGAGGCGGCTCTCTTCGGCAAGGCAATCAACATCACGGCCCCCGATTCGGAACATGTCATCGGGGTGAGCGGCATCGCGGTCATCGTCTCGGCCGCCTGCCCCGTTTCGAAGATCTCCTTGGGTGAACTCCGCAAGCTCTTCGGAGGATCGGTTCCGGACGGCAAGGCGATCGGCTTTCCACAGGGAAGACTCGTTCTCTATGCGCCGCCGGTCGCGTCGGGCAGCTGGCAGCTTTTTGCCCGAAGGGTTTTGGGGGAATCCCCCGTTTCCCCCGGGGTGGAGCGTCTGGAAAAGGGGGAGGAGATCTCCTCCCGGGTCGCCGGCGATCTCCACTCCTTGGGAATCGTCGATTTTCCACACATCGGGGCATGCAAGGCGCTGGCGCTTTACGAGAAGGAGACCAATCCGCTGGCTCCGACCTTTGCGTCGCTCGAGTCGGAAGCCTATCTCCTCTCGACTCGGCTCTACCTCTACACCAAGGGAAGCGGGCGAAATCCCGACGTAGACGCCTTCATGCAATTCGTTCTGTCCGATCGAGGGCAGCAGCAGGTGCAGAAGGCGGGTTTCATCGGAGCCACGACGAAGGCGGCGGAAGCGGCGGAGTCTCTCATTCAGCCGGCCGCGCAGATCCCGCGCAACGCCCCTTCCGGCTATCGGGATTTGGTGAGGGATGGGAATCGGGTCGCCTTCGACGTTCGTTTCCGGACGGGCAGTGCCGAGTTGGACAACAAGGCCCTCGTCGACATCCGGAGGCTGGCGAAGTTGATGGAGGGAAAGGGAGAGACGGGCGAAGCGGTCCTGCTGATCGGCTTTACGGACAATGTGGGGGATCGGGCTTACAATTTGCGCCTTTCCGTCGAACGGGCGCAGAGCGTGGGGCAGGCGCTTCGCGTCCTGGGGATCCCCGTCGCCGCCACCGCCGGAGAGGGAGACCAGATGCCGGTGGCCTCGAACGACACGCCGGAAGGCCGGGAGAAGAATCGCCGGGTTGAGCTCTGGATCGTTCGGGGGAAAGGGGAGAAAGCCTCCGTGCAGCCTTGATCTCCGCAGGTCTTACTTTGACAAGACGCGCGAGATGAGGGATGATTGCCTTACGTCGTCGGTCCAGGAGTCGTATGAGCGATCTGATTGATCCTGATGCGGATGTAAAACCTAGACCTCGTTCGGTCGATCCGGGATCCGATGGGCGTTCCAACACAACCCGGCCTTTTCCGAAGGATCGTTCTCCGAAGCCCGTCCGGAAAGGGAGATGTCCAAACGTGGGGGAGTGTTCCCATGGTGGAATGGTCGTCGAGGTTGCGGGGGAGGATCCCTTCGTCTGTCCGGAATGCGGCAGCGAGCTTCAGCCCGAGAGGAGACCGAAGGCGAGGGGGCGCAAGAAGCTTCTGCTTCTCTTTGCCTTTGTCGCGGCTCTCTGTCTTTTGGGCGTCGGATCCTACTTCGCCCTCGGGCCGTTCGTAGCCGCTTTGTTGGCACCGAAAAAGCCAGAGATCGGAGAGCGTGTAGTCGATGGCGGCTCCCCTCCCGGCGGGACGAGGATCGTGGAGCCCCCGCCGGAGAGAAAGCCGACGCTTGCGGAGGCGGAAGTGGCCTTAAGAAAGGAGCTGCCGCGGGGGATCTCCCTCGTTTCGCTCAAGTCGAATGAGGAGCGGAAGAACGCCGACGGTTCCTGGAACGAGACCTACGACGCGACCGTAGTCGCCGAAAGCGATCAGTATTGGGTTCCGATTGCCGACTTGGATGCGGCCAACCTCACGAAACGGCTGAGCGAAATTCCGGCTCCAGAGCGATCGTGGGCGCGTCGTCACTTGAAGGACTTGATCCTGACCCAGGACCAGGCGCCGGGTCAGGAGTATCTTTTTCACCGGAAGAAGCCGCTTGCTTCCCTTACGCCTGGGACGCCTTTCCCGTTTGCCTGGAAGGCGGTCGCTACGCTGGGAGAGGGTGGATCTTGGAAGTTCGTTTCGACGACGCCCCTGCCCTTTACAGCTCCCGCTCCGAGCGAGGGAGGGGCCGACATGCGGGTTGTCTTGCGGAGCAGCCCCGAGCTCGAGCAGGCGCAACTGCTCGAGGAGCAGCGGTGGGATCGCTTCGTCCAGCATTTGAAGGAGATTGAGCGGGAGGCTCGGGCCCGATATGCGGAGGTCATGGAGAATGCGCCGTCGCGCGTGCGGCGGCCCGATGTCTTCCGTGCGGGCAGCGGCGGGCCGACCACGATGGGGGAGGGAGCCGGGATTGGGGCCGCCGGAGGAGCCTTGGGGGGAGCCATGTTCGGCGGAGGGGAAGGAGCGGCCATCGGGGCCGGGCTCGGTGCGCTTTTCGGGGCGTTGGGAGGAGGGATCTACTCTCATCAGAAACAGCAGAAGCAATACGAAGCGGCGCTGGCCGAGAGGCGCAGTTACGAACGGCAGGCTTCCGCCGCCGAGCGCAACGCGCGCGAGCATCTCCTTCTCGAGTACGAGCAGGAGCTCCAAGAGCAAGCGCAGCAGAGGCTCTCCCTCTTGGCGGGCGGATCCGGGGGGAGTTCCAATGGATCTCCGGGCGGAGGAAACTCGAACAATCCGGGAGGTGGACCTCCGGCGATGCCCGCGTTCCCTTCGGATGGCTCCGGGCCGCCGCCGATGCCGCCGGTCCCCACGCAAGAGCCTTACGGCGCAGCTCCCTCCGCCGGCAATCCTCCCGCTCCGTTCGGAAGCGGTTCTCCTTTCTCTTCGCCGGATAACGGCGGTCCTCCGCCTCCGCCCCCTCCTCCCCCGGAGTAAGCCGGGAGAAGGTTCGCGCGCCTTTGCCGCAAGCTTCCTCTGCTTAGCCGCCGGCGACCACTCGCAGGATTTCCACGCGGTCTTCCTGCTGAAGTCGGCGTTCCGCCCATTCCCGCCTCGGAAGAACCTCCTTGTTCAACTCGACGAGAACCACTTTGGCGGGATATCCAAGCGAGAGGAGAAGATCTTCCACCGAGGTTCCAGCCGGGATCATCCGCTCTTTGCCGTTTACGAGGATGCGGCATTCGTCAGGCATTCTTCCCAATCCTTCCATACGGGCTCGTAGCCCAGCTCTCGAATCCGCTCGGCGATGACGCGGGGGGGGCGCTCGTCCGAAAGGGCGAATTGCCCCGTCGCCTCGACGGAGGATTCCGCAGGAGTCACCCGTTCCGCTCTGCCGCCGGTTGTCCGATGGAGCCGCTCCCTCCCCGCTCCCGTGTAACCCCCGGGGTCGGTCCGGGATCCGGCGCTGAGCATGGTGACGCCCAAGGGAATCAGCCGGTCGCGAAGCAGCGGAGGCTCACGGGTGGAGAGGACGAGCCCTACCTGGGGGAAGACGATCCGGATCGCGCAATGGAGCTGGGCAAACTCTCGGTCCGAGACGGGATGCTCGGGACGGAAGCCGCCGGCGGCCGG